>JALXCE010000160.1 GCA_026991055.1 Caldifarciminota bacterium
ATGCGTCCGTTGAGATATCCAAGCTCTTTGAGGTCATGGAATGTTTTTATCCCTAAAGCCTTGAATTTATCGAGCATCCTGAGCCAGATTTTCATGGTCAGCCTTGCATCCTCAAGGGCTCTGTGAACGGTTCCGACCTTTATGCCGAGACTTTCGGCAACTGAGCTCAGTGACCTGCTTTTGAGGTTTGGGAAACATTTGCGTGAAACGAGGTAAGTGTCAATGATGGGATTAAATATAGGTTTTCTGCCAGCCTGCCTTAACTCCTTGTTCAAAAAAGCGAGGTCTGCAGCAAAAATGTTGTAGCCCAGAAGGATAGTACCCTTCAACAAGTCAACTACTGTGTCTGCTATTTCACTGAACGTTGGTGAGTTTGTGACCATCCTGTCTGCAATTCCGTGAACCTTATACGAATTTTTTGAGATGGGCCTTTCCGGATTGATGAGGGAAGAGAATTCTTTGACTTTCTCCCCTGATTTCCATACTACAATGCCGATCTCCACAATCCTGTCATTTCTAAAGGATAGACCTGTTGTCTCAAGGTCTATGGCTGCATATTTTTTTGAATATATCGAATCATTTTCAGGAAATTCATCCGGAAGATATATCAACTTTAAACACCCCTTGCAAACAAACTGCCAATATTATAACGCCCAAACCCCATTAAATCCAATGAAAAATGGACTTACGTGAAATGTTCCGGAACATTAGATTTTTTCGATGATTCTTCGAATATTTTCCATACTCGAACATGGAAGGGGAACGCCGGTTGGCGAAATTCTTTTTGCAATGGGACATACCCGTTAGGAAATGTTTCTCTACTAATTCAACCCCTCCCTGTTATATACAACTTCATAACCCTAAAAGGCTAAAGAACTACTCTAAATCACACCCTATCAATTTCCCGCTAACTCCGTAATCGTAGTTTAAGTATGTTCTTAGTGTCCGATCTCCTGATACAAAATACAGATATCCATAAATCTGGACTGGTTTGGATGCCCATTGGTATGTGACAGGTATGGCTTTTACAATTTCTCCATTCGTTACCCTGAGCCATTTCACGGAGAATCCTTCCACTGAATCACCAAAGATCACCGTACTGTCGTCAACAAAATCAAAATCCCATCCAAGAGACCTAAAATCTCCCACCAGTCGGTTCCCAACTACGTCAAAAATCCTTCCATCAGGACTTCCCACATATCTTCCATCAGGTGAGACGATTATGTGTCTTGTGTTAAAGGGGAGCACAGTAAATAGCTCTTCTCTGTTACTGTCAGGATAATAGACGAAAACCGAATCATTTCGAATTCCATAAACAGATATGCTGTCCCTGTCGTATAAACCCGTATATGCAGGATTATATGGAAGAAACGAAATTACAGGTGAGCTTCCCCATTGCTCATAGTAAGCAGTGGCCATTGTATCCATGTACTGAATTAGAACTTTATTCCTGCCCAACATAGCTACATCCCAGACCGGGCCCGTAGTGGAAAATGAAATCTGATATTTTGTGTGCCCGAATTCGAGATAATAAAGGTAGTTAATATCTCTTAAAAAATTGATCCTCGACTTGAGCATTTTGATGAAGTCGTAAGTATAATAATTTTCAATGGTTACACAGGAGCAGGGTCTTTCTACAACCGGTATTTCCGGCTGTTGGCAGGCAGAGACCAAAAAAATCAGGATTGATATAATCAAGAATCTAAAACGCATAGCCAATCCCTCCTGAGATTACCTTGAACTTAAATTTTTCTTCAGAAGAATAAAATAAATC
>JALXCE010000161.1 GCA_026991055.1 Caldifarciminota bacterium
CGGAAATTATGTAGATTAATGATATTGATAGAGGGGACCTGCTAACAGAAAATATACGCTCAAGTGTTCCCTGTTCTGCAAAACTCATAAAGCTCCAGCCGACTGAATTGGCTGTAGATTGATAGAATGACCAGAGTAGATATGCAAGCACCAGGGGAGTGGTGTTGTGAGTTAAACTTCCGATACCTTTCACAAAACCATATCCCATTACTCCGATGAGCACGTACATCATTATGGCATTAAATTTGTATCTGTATATGTAAGCAAATTCGTAAAATACGACTTTCATTTTGATAAAGATTATAAATTATGGGAATGTGAGGAACAACTTTTGTTCTTCCTGCTCAGGGAGTATCAATGCGAAATATCCTTTATTTTCCCATTCGCTCAGGCTTTCTGATGAAATAATGGAATTTAGCACATGGGTTAAAAATTTCCAATGTGCCCGCTTCTCTGTAGGGAATTTTTGCGAGGAAGATTTTTAAGATGTATCCCCTCACCCCAACCCTCTCCCGCAAAGCGGGAGAGGGAGATTTATGGATTTTGATCGAAAGAATTTTTAAATGTGGCCCCTCACCTTAATGCTCTCCCCGCTACCTCAAGGAACTTCCCTCCCCCCACGCTTCGCGTGGGGGAGGGATTCAAGGGAGGGGGCATTCCGCTTAAAATCTTAAAAAATTTTAGATGCAGACACTCACCCTACCCTCACCCACTTCGTGGGAGAGGGAGATTTGGTGGATTTTTGCTTGTAATAATAAGATGTTACCCCGCTCCTTGATTCCTGTGAGTGTTTATGCGAGGGATGGAGTTTCTGGAAAAGCAAGTACGTCCAGAACAGGCTCTATGGCAAACAAAAACCTTAAAAACATAGATAGATGCGCAAATGCCAGCTTCAAGCTCTACCTCACAATCCCGATCTCCTGTAACTCTGGCAGAATACTGCGGGCTTTGTCTGGTGAGTCAGTGATTACTACAAACCCCACTCCCATGTTGAATACACGTCTCATCTCCTCAACAGGGATACCCCCTTTTCCCATCAAAAATTCAAATATCCAGGGTGTTTTAATTCGATCCCAATAAATCTCGACACGCCTCCCTTCTGGCAGGGCTCGCTCTGTGTTCTCCACCAATCCACCACCTGTAATATGTGCCATGCCCTTTATATCAACTTTATCAAGCAACTTCAGAATGTCTTTCACATAGATTCTCGTGGGTTTTAAAAGTTCCCTGTACAGTGGTTGGCCGGTTCCATAATCCCTGAAAATATCAATTCCCCTGTCTCGCAAAACCTTTCTCACGAGGCTGAAACCGTTGGAATGTATCCCGTTAGATGGCAAGCCGAGAACCACATCTCCAGGCTCAATGTCCTCTTTGCGTGGTATTTTATTTTTATCAACAATCCCCACAACAAACCCCGCAACGTCAAAGATTTCCTCGTCAATCATCCCTGGCAGCTCCGCTGTTTCACCACCCAAGAGTATGCCACCGGATTGCTTTAACCCCTCATTGATACCTTTTATAATACTCTCAAACTTTGCCTCGTCTATCCTGCCCGTGGCATAGTAATCAAGGAAAAACAATGGTCGTGCCCCAACGGTCAAAATGTCATTCACACACATTGCCACAAGATCAATTCCAATGGGCTTAAGGTAATTTGCCTCAAGTGCGAGCTTGATTTTTGTTCCAACCCCATCTGTGGAGCTCACGAGCACAGGATTTTCGTAATCTTTTAATATTTCTCCAAGCTCGAAAAGTCCCCCAAATCCCCCTATTTTATCTCCCTTAAGTGATAAATTTTTAACAATCTCGACAACCTTCGGGGCTTTATTCAAATTTACACCAGCGTCTTCGTAAAGCATGGGAAAATTATATGGTCTGGAGTGGGACCTTTTGTACATATTCTGGGTGAATAAAGAGGTTTTTAGTGACCGAAATATCGTTGACCACCCATTCCACCCCGACCCTCCCTTCCCTCGAGGGAAGGGAGGGAGTTCGCTCAAGACAGCAAAACAGCAGGTCTGCAATATATTCTGGGAAGAAGTTCTGTTCTCGCTTGGTTCACCAAGTCGGAGATGAAATCTTTTCCAGTAAGCTCATAAATTTCCCCTCCTTCACCGGGGAAGGAGAGATTAGGGGAGAATGGGGTTTAGAGAATTTCGACATTTTTGAAGGGCCATTAAGAGTGATGTTACCATTGGTTAAGGGATTCTAAGGGTAGATCTGAATATTGTTGACTGTAGTTAAGCGGTGGAGGTTACTCAAGAACTGGATTAAAATCTTTACTCATGAAGAAAATCCTCATATACCTCAAGTTTGCCCGAATTTTAAACTGCATACTCGCTGGAATTATTGTCCTTTTCTCATTTGCCTACGTCCACTATATGAATCTACGTGCCATTCTGCTTTCACTTTTGATTTTTGTTGCTGGAACAGCCTTTGCGAACATTTCCAACGACCTGAGAGACTTTAAAATTGACCTCGTGGTGCATCCGGAAAGGCCCCTTGTTAGCGGTGAAATCACCCACAAAGAAGCTTTTGCCCTGCTCATCCTCCTCTCGGCACTCGTTCTAATTCCTGCAGCATTCTTAGGTGAACGGGTGTTTTTATTTATCCTCTCGCTTTACATTCTCACCCTCATTTATAACCTATTCTTGAAAAAGCATCACTTCTGGGGTAATCTCGCTGTGGCCCTGATTTCATCGGCAACATTTCTTATTGCAGGTGTTATAACGGGCAGGTATAAACCCCTCATTTTCCCCTTCATTCTTTCGTTTTTCTTTCAGCTATACCGTGAAATTCTTAAAGATTTGCATGACATGGAAGGTGATAAGATAGGTGGTTATCGCACCATCCCATTGATTAAAGGTGAGAAACTTACTATAATTTTATCACAGATTTTGCTTGGTTCTCTTATAATTCTCACCCTGCTCCCAGGTTTTTTAGGAATTTACGGGAAGCCTTACCTGTGGATTACTATAGTTTTTGTGGATATTCCACTTATCCTGGTCGGGCTGAGGATTAAAGAAGGGCTTGAGCGAAGGAAATTGAAGAAATATCTTGATTTCATCAAGATTCCGATAATGTTTGTTTTGATAGCAATTTATCTTGGAGGATGAAAGAATTGGAGCCTTTGATAATCGCCCACAGGGGATTCTCAGGAAAGTATTACGAAAATACGCTAAAAGCATTTAATGCGGCCATAGAGGCAGGTGCAGATTACATTGAATTTGATATTAACCGCACAAGGGACAACGAAGTAATCGTGGTGCATGACTACTCCATACGGGGCAAATACTTCAAGGATATGACTTTCAAAGAGGTCGAAGATATATCACTGGAAGATAACTGCAGAATCCCGTCTTTAAGAGAGGTGATAGAATCTTTCTCTGGCAGAATCAAATTTTATATCGAAATTAAGGACCGTAAGATTGTTGACCCACTTTTAAAAACGCTATCAGATTTTCCAGACGATGATACGGTGATAGCCTCCTTTGATCATTATGCCCTTAGGAAGGTTAAGGAAAAGTCCCCACATATCAAGACTTCTGCGCTTTTTGCTGATGTGATAATTGATCCAGTGCCCACACTTGTTGCACTGGATGCCAACTATTTTCATCCATGCTGGGAGGATAGGAGTCCGGAGCCGTACGAACTTATTGATGAAGAGTTCGTCGCATACCTCAATAATCTTGGTTTTGGAACCATATCCTGGGCCGAAGATAGGCCTGAAGTGATAAAAAAGTTGATGGATAAAGGATTTAATGCCATTTCAACCAACAGGCCTGACCTTGCCTTTGAAATTCGAAAGGAGAAGATCAGCCGGTGATAAAGACAGATGAATTTGATTTTGAATTACCGTCCGAGCTTATAGCACAGTTTCCCTCACCCCGACGCTCCGAATCTCGTCTCATGGTCTTAAGACGCGAACCTTTTGAAATTCAGCACCTGAGATTTCGGGATATTGTTAAATTCTTCAATCCCGGAGATGTCCTTGTTTTGAACAAAAGCAAAGTGATCAAGGCACGAATATTTGGCAGGAGAGCCGGAACTGGTGGTAAAGTAGAGCTCCTCGTCACTGAAATAAGAGACGAGAATTTATTCAGTGCACTTGTAAAACCAGGTAGAAAGGCACGCGTGGGTGAGATTATTGTTCTTGAAGGTGGGGCAGAGGCCAGGGTTCTCGAAAAGTTTGAAGACGGCTCCCGGCTTTTTGAGGTCAGTGGCAAAATTCTTGAAATTCTTGATAAATACGGGCATGTTCCCCTGCCTCCTTACATCCGACGGGAGGATACACCCCTGGATGAGAAGCGCTACCAGACGGTTTTTGCGGAGGTTCCCGGCTCAATTGCCGCTCCCACAGCAGGTCTGCACTTTGAAGAGCCCATTCTTGAGGCATTGAGAGAAAAGGGAGTTGAGATAAAATTCATCATCCTTCACGTGGGACTTGGCACATTTAAACCCATAAAAACAGAGACCGTCGAGGAGCACAGGATGGACAGGGAGTATTTTGAAATTCCTGAGGATACCCGTGAAGCGTTGAATGAAGCCCGGGCAAGGGGCTCGAGGATTTTTGGCTGCGGAACAACTGTTACCCGTTCACTTGAAACCTGGAAATTCGGGAAGGGCCCTTCACAGGGCTACACGGACCTATTCATATATCCGGGATTCAAATTTGATGTCATTGATGCCCTGATCACTAATTTTCACCTTCCGCGTTCGACGCCAATTCTCCTTGTCTCAGCCTTTGCCGGATGGGATAAGATAAAAAAGGCCTACGAGGAGGCAATCAGGCTGAGATACAGGTTCTTCAGCTACGGGGATGCCATGCTTATAATTTAGCCCAAAAGAGGAGGTCTGTTTTATGAAAGTTTCCATGGTAATTCCCACCTATTGGGGACGTCCAAAGAATGTTGGACGTCTGCCCGGTGATGCAATTTTTGATCACCCCACACCTCTGGATGAGGATGGCACGCTCGGTCGCACCCTGCGGAGCCTCGAGATTTTTAAAAACAAAGATTTTGATCTGCATATAATCGTGGTCCCCACGTCCCGTGAAATCTACAGTGAGGCTTATGAAAAGGTAAAAAGGATTGTGCAGGAAAATACACCCTCTGGCATTGAAACTTATCTTTTCGGCCTCGATGATGTGGAGAATCTGAAGAAAAAATTCCCGGGATTTGATGAAATTCTAAAGCTTCAGGGCTACTCCGATGTCAGAAATATGTGTGTGATATCACCTCACCTGAGGGGTGCTGAGACCATTATTTTTATTGATGATGACGAAGTCTTTGAGGATCCGGAATTTGTGGACAGGGCCCTGGAATTTATTGGGGAGGAGAGAAGCGGCACCGAGATATGGGCAAAAGCAGGCTATTACCTTCAGCCAGACGGTGATTACATGCTTAAAAAAGACTTCCGTCCCTGGATGAAATACTGGAATCAGTATGAGGCAATGAACGAAGCGTTCAGGAACTACATCGGTTCCCCTGGCAGGCTCAAGGTTACACCCTTTGTTTTTGGTGGCAACATGGTGCTCCACAAAGAGGTTTTTACAAAAATCCCATTTGACCCACAGGTTCCTCGTGGTGAAGATATAGATTACCTCATAAATGCACGCTTTTTCGGGTACAAATTCTTCATTGACACAAAGCTTTCCATCAAGCATCTACCGCCGCCCAAGCCCCATCCTGTCTGGCTTCAGCTCAGGGTGGACTTCGAAAGATTTGCCATTGAAAGGGAAAAGCTAAATCGGCAGGAGAAAATCTGGGGTATTTTCGAAGTGAAGCCCGAGGAGCTTGATCCCTACCCCGGTGTATTCCTCAAGGATGACCTCGAAGAGAAGATGTTTAGAGCCTCAGAGATTCTCTCCCTCGAGTATCTTTCAGACGGCAGAGGTGAGGATTCAAAGGAATGCCTTGAGAATATGAAATTTGCCCAAGAGAAGAGTTTTTTGAAGGGCAATCCCTTTGAAAACATGATCGAGCTCCAGCGAAAATGGGGGGAGCTTATGGATTTGATTGAGCAGAGCCGCTAAGCAAGAAGTTTTATACCTGCGATTAGCAGAATTGCCATTATCACCTTTTCAAAAACCACAGGTGAGATTTTCCTGACAAAAGATTTGCCAGTTAGAGCGGCTATTACCGCAACTATTATCAAAAGACCTATTACGGGAAGATCACTCCCGCTTATGAGTGAGTATCTGGAGAAGATCACGATTTTTATTAGATTTATTAGAATTGCACTTAGTGCCATAGAGCCGACAAAACGTTCCTTTCTGAGG
>JALXCE010000162.1 GCA_026991055.1 Caldifarciminota bacterium
TGCGCCGAATTCTTCGCCGTGCCCACAGATTCGCACAAAAAATAGGATTTGAGGATAAGCCCATCATTTATCGCCTCGCTCCCGTGGTTGTTGAAATCATGGGTGATGCCTATCCGGAGCTAAAAGAAAGAAAGGCAGAAGTTGAGCTCATCATCAAAAAGGAAGAGGAAAAGTTCATTGAGCACGTTGCCCGTAATCTCCCCCGTTTGAGAGAAGCCCTTGAAGCAGCAAGGGATAGCGGAATAATCGCGGGTGAGGAGGTTTTCAAATTTTACGACACCTACGGCCTTCCACTGGACCTTATAGAGGAGTATGCCGATGATTATGGAGTAAAGATTGACTGGGAAGGGTTTGACCGCGAGATGGCAAAGCAGAAAGAGCGTGCTCGTGAAAAATCCACCTTCAAGATGGAGCTCCCCGAATGGAAAATACTTGATGAAAACTACAAAGAATCGGAGTTCGTTGGTTACAAAACCCTCGAGATCACAGCGAGGCTTGTCAAATATGCTGTGAATGGTAAAAAAGTTTACCTTGTTCTCGATAGAACCCCATTCTACGCCGAAAGTGGAGGTCAGGTAGGCGATAAGGGATACATTTCAGGTGAATTTGACGGAGAATCATTCCTCTTTAAGGTCGAGGATACCCAGAAATTTGGCAAGGATATTGTTCACATTGGGAGGGTCACACACGGAAAGCTGCCCGAGCAGGCCGTGGAGGTGAGTGCGAGGGTGGATAGGGACCTGCGACTTGCAGCCCAGAGAGCACACACGGCCACACACCTGTTGCACAAGGCGCTTCGCGAAATTCTTGGTGAGCACGCCCGCCAGGAGGGTTCACTCGTTGAGCCCGACAGGCTGAGGTTTGATTTTGTCCACTTTCAGGCAGTAAAAGACGAGGAAATCAAAGAGATCGAGCGCATCGTTAATTCAAAAATCATCGAGAATATCGAGGTTAAAAAGGAATGGATGCCCTATCGTGAGGCCATTAAACAGGGTGTAATGGCACTATTTGGTGAAAAATACGGTGAAACTGTTCGTGTCGTCTCTGTTGGAGACTATTCAAAGGAATTGTGTGGTGGAACCCATGTCGAGCGCACCGGTGACATTGGATTCTTCAAAATTGTAAAGGAAGAATCAGTTGCCTCAGGAATCAGGAGAATCGAGGCTTACGTTGGCCACAGGGCGGTACAGTACGCTCAAGAAAATGAAGAAACTATAAAAGAGCTTGCGGCCTCTCTCCACACTGAGCCCCAAAAAGTGATTACACGGGTGAATAAACTTCTTGAGGAAAAGGATGCGGCGGAGAAAGAGCTAAATCAACTATACGACATTCTTGCCAGTGAACTTTTCAAGACACTTGAGCCAATTTCCATGAACGGCGTGGTTGTCTACAGTGCTCCATTCAGAAATCTGAAACCAGATGTTTTGAAAAGAATCGCCGACAGGATAAATGAGAAGCACAGGGGCAAGGGATACGTGGTTTTATTTGGCACTGATAAAAATGGAAGGGCCCATGTCTTTATCAGAATAGGGGAGGACCTCAAGGGCAGGCTCAACGCGCGCGAATTGATTAAGAAAATATCCCCGATAATCCAGGGCGGTGGAGGAGGAAGTGACCTTAAGGCCGAAGGTGGCGGTAAAAAGCCGGAAAAGGTAAAAGAAGCCCTGGATACACTTGTTGAAGAGTTGAAATCAAAACTATAAGGAGGAGAAGTTATGGACCAGAAGTCCCTCGAATTTTTAAAGAGTCTTGTAAACTCAATGTCTCCATCAGGGTTTGAAGAAGAAGCCGCAAACGTTTGGAGAGATTACACATCCACTTTTGCAGATGAAGTGAAACGTGACCTCCACGGTAACACCATTGCTGTTGTAAACAAAGTGGGCGCTCCTCGAGTGATGCTTGCAGGCCATATTGATGAGATTGGTTACCTTGTAAAATACATAGACGAAGATGGATTCATATCCTTCGCACCTATTGGCGGAGTAGACCCGCAGATTGCTCAGGGTCAGCGTGTGTATATAAAGGGAAAGAAGGGCAGGATACTTGGAGTTATTGGCAAAAAACCCATACATCTTTTCAAGCCCGAAGATAGAAAGAAGGTTGTTGATTTCAACGACATGTACATAGACATTGGTGCAAAGAGCAAGGAAGAGGCTGAGGAGTATGTGAGTGTAGGAGACCCGATAGTTAACGCGCCTGGATTTGATCAGCTTCTTGGTGACAGAATTGTTGGACGCGGATTTGACGACAGAGTAGGAGCCTTTGTGGTTGCAGAGGCCTTAAAACTTCTTGCTGAAATGGACATCAAGGCTGCTGTCTACGGTGTTGCCACTGTTCAGGAAGAGATTGGCTTGAGAGGAGCTAAGACCAGTGCTTTTGGAATTGATCCAAAGGTGGGAATTGCGGTGGACGTAACTTTTGCAATGGACACCCCAAAGCTGAAGATGGTTAAAGGTGAAGTTGGTGATATAAAAATTGGTGGGGGGCCGGTGATTGCTCGTGGACCGAATATCAACCACAAGCTCTTTGACCTGTTTGTTAAAACTGCAGAGGAAGAGGGTATCCCATTCCAGATCGAGGGTATACCTCGTGGAACCGGTACCGATGCCAATGTGATTCAGCTTACCCGGGCTGGAGTGGCCGCGGGGCTGATTTCTATCCCAAATAGATATATGCACACGCCTGTTGAGGTGGTGAGCAAAACCGACCTTGAGAATGCAGCAAAGCTCATAGCGGCAACGGTCAAGAAGATAACTGAAGACACAGATTTTATTCCATACTGATTGATAAGTGAGTGGCGGGCAGGGGGTTACCCCCTGCCCGCCACTCACTTATCAAATTTCTGTCGCTGACCAAATTTTATTTTGGAATAAATGAGCCCTACTTTCCTTGACAGGGTTTTTGGTCTTGTCATATACTAACCTCCAAATTTTTCATTCACGGAGGATGATTACGCCATGATGTTAATGAGAAAATTAAGGAAAACGACTAAATTTTATTTATGGCTTATTGTAGCTGCATTTATCGGATGGATCATTTTTGATCTCGGTGCCAACATTGTTGGAAAAAGAAATGCCAAGCCCTGGCAGAAGGGCATTGTAGCAGAAGTAGGGGAACATAAGATTCCACTTCGCTACTACAATCAGGTTTATCAGCAGATTTACAATGACAGTCTAAAGGCGAAAAATGGCGTAACCCTCTCCGATGAGGAAGAAGCCAGGATTGCCAAAGAGGCATGGAACAAAATTCTTGAAAATATTAGATGGCAGAAAATTATTGAAGAAAGACATCTTTCTCTCTCTGATCCCACAGTATTGAAAATAATCGAAACCACACCACCGCCTGAAATCCTTCGAGATACTGCATTCCGCACTCCGGACGGTAAGTTCAACTATCAGCGTTACATCCAGGCCCTGAAAAATCCCCGTAACCTCAGATACTTTGAGGCATACGAGGCAAGGATACGCTCAGAAGTTCCAAAAGACATTGTAAAATCGGATATTCTTATTTCACTGCCCCTCTCTGAGACCGAGCTTTTTGAGGAATACAAACGCCAGAACATGCGTTTTAAAGCCAATATTCTAAATTTCAACATCTATTACATTCCCGATTCTCTCATTAAGTACACCGATGAAGACCTGAAAAACTATTATGAGAAGCACAAGGATGAATTTTATGAGCCTGAAAAGGCAAATCTCGAGCTTGTAATCCTTAGAAAACTGCCGTCATCTCAGGATTCATCGGATGCCAAAGACAGGATTTACACCGCATACGATGAGCTGAAGGGCGGCGAAAAATTTGAAGATATCGCCAAATATTACAGTGAAGACCCGGCAACCAAGGACAGTGGCGTTGTTGGCTGGGTTGAGCCCAACGACCGCAGGTACGGATACCTTTACGCTATTGCTAAAAATCTGAAAAAGGGAGAGTTTTCAAAACCTACCCTGACCCTCAGAGGATGGGTGATTGTTAAACTCTTAGATGTTCCCAAAAAGAAGAAAAGGCATAGGAAAGGGTCTCAGCCGGATAGCCTCAAGATTGCCTACATTCTTGTGAGAGTTCACGTGAGCTCTACGACAAAAAGCGATTTGAATCAGAAACTCCGTGATTTCCTTGATAAGGCTAAGGAAGAGGGATTTGAGAAAGCTGCAAAGGATATGGGGCTTGAAATCACGGAAACAGGCCAATTTAAGCTTAATCTTGGATTTATTCCCAAGCTGGGTATTGCCCCGGAAATCCTCGACTTTGTGAAAAAGCATGAGCAGGGAACCATTTCTCCCGTGTTTAATCAGCCGTACTACTACGTTGTATTCAAAATCAAGGAAAAGATTCCAAGACAGCTCCCGCCCTTCGAAAAAGCCAAAAGAGAGGTGGAGCTCAAATACAAGAAAGCCAAAAAAGAGGAGCTTGCAAACGAGCTCGCCCAGAAGGCTGAAAATATGATAAAATCCGGGCTGTCTTTAAAGGCTGTTGGTGACTCCCTGAAACCCTACGATGTTAAATATGTGGAGACCGGCGAAGTCAGATGGGGCCAGCCCATTAAAACCATTGGAGTTAATTACACCCTCTATGGCGTGGTTTATGAAATGAAACCGGGAGAGGTTTCCCCACCTGTTAAATACACATCAGGATTATTTATCATCAAACTTCTTGATAAGAAACTGCCTACAAAACAGGAGTTTGAGAAGGATAAGGAACAGTTTGCTCTGAGAGTAAAATATAGCCTTATAAATCAGCTCTGGCAGTACTGGAACAGGGAGCTTACAAGTACAGAGGGTGTGAAAGACTACCGCTCCTATCTACTCTATTAGCCATGGAATGCTATATGACAGGCTCATAAGACTCCACCGCATTGAAAACTTTGAGATAAACAGGAAGGCGGTCTGGGGTCTTTTAGGTTACAGGTTCAAGAAAACCGTTATCTCACCCCGTGTAAAATCCCTTGTTGAAGAATGTTTCCGCGAGGCAGAAAACCTGATCAATCCTGCAGGAACTTATATCATTCGACGGATTAAAGAAAAGAACGATTCCATCAGTTTCTATAACACGAAGATAACGCTCAGGGGTGAGTCAATGAGAAAGCTTCTAAGAGATTCCTACGCAGTCATTTTTATGGCGGTAACCATTGGACCTGGAATTGACGAAAGAATCAAGGAGGAAACAGAATCTGGAAGGATGGAGCGGGCAATCATTTTTGACGTCATTGGCTCTGAGGCAGTTGAGGCAGTTGCCAACTCACTAAACAGCCTCCTTGATACACAGGCGAGGCATGCAAGAAGTTTTCTCACCATGAGGTTCAGTCCGGGCTATGGTGACCTGGGCCTTGAATTTCAAAGGGAAATTTATGAAGAATTAAGACTTGACGAGATGGGTATAAAAATCAACGAGAAAAATCTGCTCTATCCGCAAAAAACAATAACCGCGGTGATAGGTGTTGAAAGATGATACTTGAGGAGTTGAAAAAACGTGTTCTCATACTTGATGGGGCCATGGGCACGGAGCTCATACGGCGAACGGGCAGAAAGTTTGATTTTCCCGAGCTCCTTAATGTGGAAAATTCGGAATTGGTAGAAAAGATTCACCGGGATTATATCGACGCTGGTGCAGATATTATTGAAACCAATACCTTTGGCGGCAATCGCATAAAACTTCGTGAGTTTGGCGCTGAGGACAGGCTTGAGGAATTAAACATTGCTGCGGTGGAGGTTGCAAAGCGCGCGAGAGGGTCACGAAAAGTTTACATTGCTGGCTCAATTGGACCCATTGGCAAGCTCATAAAACCCCTTGGAGAACTTGACGAGGATGAGGTCTATGAAGTCTATAAAGAGCAGGCAAAGGCGCTGGAAAAGGGTGGAGCTGACCTGATTCTGATTGAGACACAGATTGACATTCTGGAAGCAAAGATCGGAGCCATTGCTGCAAAAGAGAATACCAGCCTGCCGGTGGCAGTTTCCATCTCCTATCCAATGGAGGGAGGCCTGACCGTTACAGGCTCAGACCCGGAGATTGCAGCCATTACATTTGCCTCCCTCGATGTGGATATCTTTGGACTTAACTGTGGTGGGCATCCCCGCGAATTTGTTGAATTTATCAAGAAAATAAAGAAGCATTCCACGAAGCCAATAATTGTCTATGCCAACGCTGGTATCCCTGAAAAGCACGGTGATAGGGTTGTTTATCCACTCGGACCCGATGAGTACCTCCAGTACCCCCTCGAGTTTTATGAGCTTGGTGCAAATATCATTGGTGGATGCTGTGGAACCACCCCGGAGC
>JALXCE010000163.1:0-3730 GCA_026991055.1 Caldifarciminota bacterium
GAAATCCTGGAGGTGACATGGTGAATGCACTATTGATTGCACTGATGCTGGTTATTCCGAGGCAGGAGGTGATTGATTCGGCCTTTTCCAATGCAAATGTTGAGTGGGTTTGCGATTCAATAAATGCAGCACCGGTTCCATACTGCCCCGATTGGCATTCCGATTACCAGGTTGGGCACACCTATCATGGAGTTGCCTATGAGTTTGGAGGCTGGGATGACCCCACGAGATTTCTCGCGAAACTCGCACAGGGACAGAGGGCGGGCTCACATTCTGACAATGATTGCATATCCTATGGCGGTGATCCCTCATGGGCAACAGGGCAGGATTGCTCAGGTTTAATAACTATAGTGTGGCAATTACCTCACAAGTACAGTACTGCCATGCTCCCGGACATCACACATCCTATTTCTTACGATTCTCTAAAAATGGGAGATGCCATCAATAGGCCGCACCATCACGTGGTTTTATTCTATCAATGGGCTGATTCTTCGCACACAAGACTCTATATTTTCCAGGCCACTGATAGGCGCCCGAGCCCGTCTACTACAGGTCTTGACCTTAGATACACCTCATATTACAGGTATAACTACACCCCTATAAGATACCCTCTTCTTGTGGATTCGCTGCCCCAGGATACATTGCCAAATGATACGCTACCCCATGATACAATACCCCAGACACTTTACACCGCACAGGGGGTTTTTAGAAGGACGATTAGTTTTATCAAGCCTGCCGGCATAACGGACTATTATTTGAAGATTGTATCAACCAACGGAGCACTGGTGTACAAGGAGCACTATGGTGCACCGTCACGTGAGATTATTGAGAGGGTGAGCCCGGACATCCCCACAGGTGTGTACATGATGGTTATTGAGAGCAAGAAGGGGATAGTTGAACGGAAAAAATTTATATTTTTGAGATGAAAATGGGGGGCGCGGCGGGATTCGAACCCGCGGCCACCTGATCCACAGTCAGGTGCTCTATCCAGCTGAGCTACGCGCCCCGTGAGGTGGAGTAATTATAATAACCACACCGATTTTATTCAACTGATGGGGAGCTCATTTGAACATGTTTACTTCGCCTGAGAATTTCTTATCTCCCCCCATAAATACTTGCAGGGCTACTTATTTCGAATTTTCCGTATGATATGAATTGTAAAACTCACTTGGTGAGCCAGTCTCGAGATACCTTCATCTTAGGTTTTAATTTCCAGGAAGAATGCCTCTTCCCCACAAGCGAAGCTTGTGGGGAAGAGGCATTTCGTCTCTGGTTAATTCACCAATCGAGCAATCTCTTTTCTCCCTCAAGACTCCTCACATGAGTGGCATCGTGAGTGACCTCAAGTGTTCCCCTGTACTTTCCATCCTCATCTCTAACGGCAAAATACTGGATGTGGATAAATCTATTGCCTACATTGAGCCAGAATTCAGCCGTGTCCTTTTCACCTGTCTTAAACGCCTTCAAAATCTTATTCACAATATGCACACTACTTGGGGGGTGACATAACTGAACAGGTCTCCCGATAATCGTCTCAGCCCTATCAAATATCCTGTGTCTTGAGCTGAAGAACTTCACCCTGTCGTGCTCGTCAATAAATGTGACATCCACTGGCAGGTAATTCAGAAGTAGATTGACCTGCTCCGGAGTAAGGTAGCCTGTATTAAGCCTGAAATCTTTCTCAGTCGGTATCTTATAACCATCAGGGACAAGAGTCACACCTTTGTCCATGAGCTCTTTCTGCATGTGCTCAGGTAGCTTGCTGAAGTCTATCCCTTCATTGATCTGGTAAGGATAAACAGGTTCGGCATCGGACTTAAACTCACCGGGCTCAACCTTGTAGTATCCAATTTTGTCGCTCTGCTCCTTTATAGCAACCCATTCGCCTTCACTGAACACACTTAGAACCGTGGGATAAAGAATGTTATTCTCCCGAAACGTCATATCCACGAGACTCTCTGCAAGGTCATATCCTGCCTGGAAAATCTCATTCACATCCTCACGCTCGAGGATTTTCATAAACTTTTTGATTTTACCGCGAATCTCATCGTGCTTCTTCCAGAGCACGCTGGGTACTGCGTTTAAACCGCGTCTCTCAAGATATGGGAAAAGAATGAGCTCCTCGCGATTGTAGTGGGTTCGAGGAATATTCACAATGGAACGCATCACGAATCTGATGTTCTTGAGCATATCTGCCTTCATCTTCTCGTCACGGGCATTCTTTAGTGAATTCACGAAAAGGTTAAGCACCTCAGCATCCTTGAGTATCTGGCTGTTTTCTTCAAACAAAGTTTTGAGAGGATGCCCATCCGGAAGATTATCGAACTTCCCTGCACCTGCAACAGATTCCTTGAATATCTGAACGTGTATATCACACAATCTGGCAATCTCAGTGGGCTTGATCCCCTCTTTCACAAGCTCTTGCTCTACAAGGGGAATCTCTAATGGGGAGACATTAGAAAGTACGTCTCTGAACTTTCTAACCAGCTCATCTGGAGATTCTCCGCGATGGATAGCCTTCAAAATCTCTTTCAGTTTCTCCTTTTTCATCTCTTTGTTCTTTAAAAGTTCCATCTCACGCCTCCATAAATATCATTTTTCAAGTGATATTAAATTTTAAAAAAAGCACCCCCATTCTTAGGGGACTGTGTTGAAATCAAATCTCAGGGATTTTATTCTCCACCAGTAAGCGGGCTATTTTTTCAATCTCATCCTGGAATCGAGGTGGTAGATAGGCCTTGAGTGGTGCAATCATGCTGTGGACTATCAGAAACATGGCTCCTTCGCGCGTAAATCCACGGGACCTCAAATATTCTATAGTCTCATCGGGAATGTGCCCCACGTAGGCCTGGTGGTCAAGGTGAATATCGTCATTTTTAACAATCAGAGAGGGCCAGACTTCGAATTTTGACTCGTCCTGAAGCAGGAATCCGGCAGTATCAGCAATTCCTACAGACTTCTCTGATTCTGTATCCGCCTCTATCACTGCAATGTGTCTCTGATAAGAACTATCTCTGGAAACTCCCCTGATACTCAGTAGTGCATGGGATTTCTTACCCTTAAGAGTGATTTTGTATGAATCCTCTACCCTGTCACTGTTTCTTGAGAAGGAAATCACATTGAGCTTAACGTCAACTCTGTCACCAGCTATGAGCTGATAATCACTCGAATGTTTGTTGCCGTTAAATAGGTTCACCACTGTCATATTTATCTTTGCACCATGCCTAATCTTACCTCTAACCAGAGGAAACACCTCGGTCTCTTTCCTGAAGCTATTGAGAATCACGAGGTTGACCTCCGCCTCCTCACCTACATTCAGTTCCATGTTGCTCCTGATCTCACTATCTCCCGTAATTTTGGGTACAGTGCTTCCAACCACCACGGTGGCTTTGGACCTCGCACCAAATCTAAGAGTGATATGGTGGTTACCGGGTGAAGGTGCCTTCGTAAAACAGCAAATAGGCATGGGATTAGTTAACTCAAGGCCATCCGGGATTTCAACCCGTATAAATTCTTTTGTATTTTTAAGCCAATCTTTTGCCTCTTCAAAATCTTCAAATGGCTTAAAATGCCCGGGTAGCTTATCGTACAACTCAAAACGCACGCCAAGACGTAAAAAATCTTCCTTAGCTTTTTCGTACTTCTCTGGTAATTTTTCCGTCTGGAGTCCCAGAACAAACTCTCTTTCGTCCTCAGGAATGTTTAAAATATCTAAAAATTCCTCAATTTC
>JALXCE010000163.1:3740-6265 GCA_026991055.1 Caldifarciminota bacterium
CGTATTCAAATGGGATGTGCTTCAATATAGGCTGGATGTAACCTTTAAGGAGCAATGTTACTGCCGCCTCTTCTGTGAACCCTCTTGATTTCATGTATTCGAGCGCCTCTTCGGATATTCTGCCAACATAAGCTTCGTGATCAAGGTGAACACTGCCAAGCTCGGATGAAAGCACAGGGTAGGTTTCATGCTTGCCACCAGGAGTTAGAAGGAGTCCCGCACACTCAATGTGACCCCTCGCATTTTTTGCATTCTTATCAGCTTTAATAACTGTGGCTGATGTATTCTGGCCGTGGTCCCTTGTCACTCCCTTAGTTATTATCAAACCTGAGGTATCCGGTGCCTTGAGGTTAATGTGGATATAGTCGCCAAGAACTTCCTCTTTTTTTGTAAAAGTTATGCTTTCTACAACAGCCTTACCGCCTTTTCCAACGACATCTATTAGCTCATACCTGCCTGCCGATGCACCATTACCCAAAACAGCGGTAACCACATGAAGTTCCCCTTCCTCTTCTACCAGAGCATGGGTAAACGGTCTTGTGTGGACATAATGGGGCCAGTTCTGAAGCACAATTCCTCTGACCTTCGCGCCCTTTTTAACGTATATTTCAGTTGCCCCCATATGGGCAGAAAACCTCGCCAGTGGTGGAGCTGTACATCCTTCAATGAATGTGACCTCTGAATCCTCTTCGGCAAGTACAAAAGCATGATCTGCCTGGGCAAGTGCACCTTCTGTAATAAGAAAATAGGCATGCACGGGAATCTTTACTTTAACTCCTTTCTTGACCCTGATAAATGCTCCTCCACTCCAGTAAGCCGTGTGATAAGCTACATACTTGTTCTCCTTATATGGCATCAGCTTGAATGCGTAATCCTGAAGCCAATCATATCGCCTTAGAGCCTCTGACATCGGGAGGACTTCAAGGCCCATCTTTTCAAAGTAGTCTTTAAAAGAGGAGGTGGAGCTTGTTTCATCAACCTGCAGGAGTCCAAGCACTTTAGCCCACTCGTACTCGGGAACCCCCATTTTTTTAAGAAGTTCTCTGATATTCTCTGGCAGGTCATCAAGACTTTTGATCTCGGGGATTTCTATTGGGGCATCCTGCTTCAGAGGATTGAAATTTGAAAGATCGAGAATCGGCAGAAAAGGGGGATAAGGAGCAGTATCAATGTACTTCTCTGCGTCTTCCCTGATTTTTATCACCCATTCCGGATCGTTGTTAAACTCTCCGACTTTTCTTGCGAAATTCCTCATGAGTTAAACCCCTCGAAACCCGATTTTTCAATAGACCTTGCAAGGTCAGGTCCACCGTGAGCCCTGAACTTACCACCTATCAGCACGTGAACATGGTAGTCGTCAGGGAGTAGCTCGAGGATGCGGGCATAATGTGTAATGAGCACGATACCAGTGCCCTTCTCAAGCGCCTCATTTATGGTGCCTGCAATAAGCCTCATGGAATCAACATCAACCCCTGTGTCAGGCTCATCGAGGATAGCAAACTTGGGATGGAAAAGCAGTAGCTGAGCCATTTCTCCCCTCTTGCGCTCTCCACCGGAAAATCCAACATAGAGTTCTCTGTCAAGAAAATCATCATCCAGTCCCACCCTTGCAAAAGCCCGTTTGATAATGGAATCGTCTCCGTTCTTTCCTCTGATTTTCAGGCTTTCACGGAGAAAGGTAAGAAAATTAACGGACCTTATCTCAGGAGGAGCCTGATACGCAATAAAGAGCCCCTTCAGAGCACGTTCCTCCATGGGCATATTGGTGATATCCTCTCCATCAAGAAATATTCTGCCGTCAACAATCTCGTACCTCTCGCTTCCCATAATACCGAGGGAAAGTGTAGTTTTTCCACTTCCGTTTGGCCCCATAATCACATGGAGCTCACCACTCTTTACAGAAAGGTCCACACCTTTGATGGTTACCTCATCTGCCTCTTTGGGTTTAACAAAAAGATTTTCCACGCGAAATTCGCTCATTTTCGCACCTCCACTATAAATTCATGAGATGTCATTATACAATAGTTGACTAAAACGGTCAACTATTTAAAAGGCAGCAAGAAAAATAATAAAAGGATTCCGACACTCGCTGATTCTGGCATCAATCGTTCTATAAATCGGGTTGCAGGCCTTCAATTGTATGCTTAAAATATCACAAATTAAAAGGAGGTTGGTTGTATGAAGAGGGTACTGGTAATGGTGCTGGTTGGAGTCTTTGGGCTCCATGCCCAGGCTAACTGGAGACAGGCCGCAACAGATGGCCCAAACGATTATCTCCGCGCTGATTCCACGTTCAATCAGTTTGTGAGAGACATGGTAGTGGGTAGCGATCTTGACCAGGATGGGAAACCTGAGATAATACTGACAGATTACAAAGATGGCGGTCGTATCCATGTGTTCGAGGTTGTAGGCAACGATTCCATTCAGGAAGTATGGACATTCCAGGGAGGCACAGGCAATCTCACATCTCAGCCTGCAAGAAGTGTTGCTGTGGGAGACCTTGATGGAGACGGCAAAGGAGAAAT
>JALXCE010000164.1 GCA_026991055.1 Caldifarciminota bacterium
AATCCCCGGGTGCGATAAACCATTTTACAAATCTGGGGAGTACTGAAAGGGCAAAGTGAAACGTTCCGAGTCCGAGGTAGGCGTCATAAAGTTCAGGGTATATTCTGAGGGTCTTTTTATAGTAGGAGATAGCTTTGTAGGCATCACTCAGGGCTTTTAGGTAACTCTTGTGGCGCCCTTTTCGAACTGCCCGGTAGCCGTAAAGTGATGCGAGAGAAAAGTAGGCCCACCCGGAATCTTCACGAGTTCGGGCTTCTTTCAAAGATTTTTTGCCAAAGCCAATGCCCTTCTCGATGGTACGGTAGAAATCAGGCTCCCATTCATTGGTAGAATGGTCAAGCATATAAGCATCCAACAATCCTGCTTTGAGTACGTAGGAAATGGGAGTTTTAGGGTATTTCGTTATAAGTGAATCGAAAATCTGCTCTGCAAAAATGTAATCATCCTGATAAACAAGATTAAGGGCTTCAAAGATGGAATAATCCAGTCTGGTGTTAAAGTTTGTAAAGAAAAAGAGAATTAAAAACATCATGGCTAAGTATTATAGTGCCTGAACGGGAGGAATAAATTGGTTGCATTGTGATATAAATTTTTAAAGGTATTCAATGGGGGGATGGATTGAGAAAAATTATGGGCGACAAAACTTTAGGTTAATTTACCTTTCCATTCTCCCTTACTCCCCTCCACCGACAGGAAGGGGAAAATTTCCCAGGATTTTTCGAACAAGCTTCGATTGTTCTTGACTCAAATCGGGCATGTTTTTATGATTAAAAGTAATGCATATATTATTGTTTACATTATCTTTAATCGCAGGAAATCCAGGGGTGACCAGTGGTTCCAATCCCATCAAAATAATGATTATATCCTCCTACAACGAAAATGACCCCTGCGGTCGTGAACAAATTCGTGGAATTAGAAAAAAATTCCATACAGATTTTCCCAGTGAAAGTTTAAGTGTGCAAATACTTTATATGCTTGGTAGAAAAATTAACAAAACTGATTCTGTAAGGAAAGCTGTAGCTGACAGTTTTTATAAAGAGTTTAAAAAATTCCATCCATCTGTAGTTTTCCTGACAGATGATATTGCAATCGACTATATGCTGCCCAAATTGATTAGAGATACCTCTGACTACATTGTAGTATTTTCGGGAATGAACAGAGATATTAGAAAGGTTGATGACAGATTTCATTTTATAAAATCCTGGATCGATAACAATAAAGCTATTCCTTCAAAAAACGTAACCGGAGTCATAGAAAAGATTTACATTGCCCTATCCATTCGCTACGCAATTAAATTTTTTAATATTAGTGAAGAAAAGAATGATAACGGTGAGATTAAGGTAGCGGTTCCCGATACTGTTCTCATACTCGTTGGGAAAGATTCTATATCTCAGATAGTTAAAAGGCAGATTCAGCGAGAATTGAGCAATTTTAATGACATACCCGTGAGGATCGAGGAAATTAGCACTTTTGACGAATTGATAGACACTCTAAAAGCCCTTAATGAAGACCCCCATATCCCATTTTACTATCCAATTACGTTAACAGTTGATAGCTCCGACACGACGCTCGATATGAAAGACCTTGCAAAATATTACATAAAATATGTTCATAAGCCAGATATCTCATTGAATGCTTCTTTTACCTCGCTTGGATTGTTTGGTGGAGTGGGGCTCGACTTCGAATACATGGGGGAGATGGCTGCTCAAAAAGCTATTGAATTTCTCAAAGGGACAAGCAAAATAGAAGATATCTATATAGAGAAT
>JALXCE010000165.1 GCA_026991055.1 Caldifarciminota bacterium
TGTTATCATACGCTTTGACAGTATATCGGTAGCATACAGGTGATCCAGATGGAACCGTTCTATCAATAAAGGATGTAGAGTCCTCATTATCTACAGTTCCCACAAGATGCATGGGATAAATTATACGCATTTTTTCTCTCAATAATGTGTCTCCACAAATTCCACGGTAAATCAGGTATCCTGCGACATCAGGAGTAGATACTTTTCTCCACTCGAGTGCAATACTGTTGGTGCGGCCGTGAGCCCTTAGGTTTGTCGGTGGCGGGGGTGGTGTTTTATCCTTTATTACTCCCCCAACGTGGGCACTCAGGTTACTTTCATTTCCCCAGTTGTCTATGGTCTTTATCCTGTAGAAATACCCTTTGTCTTGATATGGGGAGCCGAGTCCGTGGGTTGTATCTTTGTAAGAGACATTCAGGACCGTAGTATCGGATGGCTGAGGAACCAATGAGGTTACGAGTGTTCCTATTGTGTCGTCAATTGAGGTGTACCTATAAACTTTATAGCCTTTAACTCCGGATAGGTCTATGTGACCCTCGTAGTCTTTTACGACCTTTTCCCATGTTATGTTAAAGCTATCTCCAATGGCGGCCACGTGAATACTGGTGGGACTTTGGGGCGCTGTAGAATCGTAAGAAGTGCCCGATACCGTTATACTTGGTGGGCTGAAACGTCCTGCAATATCGAACGCTTTAACCCTATAGACATAAGTTGTGCCAGGGAATGGCCCTTTGAAATAGATTCCATTGATAGAAATCGAAGTTGGCTTTGAGTGATCCCAGCGCATATAATCCAGGAAACAGAGCTTTGTGGTGTCAGAGAGGGTATCACCAGCAGGGCCAACAACACATTTGGACATTGTTGTCGGATAATTAATTCGGATAAATGTGCCTGTTCCTGCCTTTTTGCGTTCAACAATATACCCAACAGCACCGGTGACAGGTCTCCATCTAATCATTATTGAGGCGTCTCCAGGAATAAGCTCGACACCAGTGGGACGTGCGGGAGGTCTTATATTTCCTGCCACTACAGAAGTCTGGCATAATATCTCGGTTTCCACCCCCGAAGAATCGACTCCTCTTAATGCATAAAAATATCTCGTGCCGTTTACGACAGAGGAGTCGATAAATCCCTGTCCAATAGCGATTGCGATATAGATATTTGAGAATGCAGCAGCTTTTATAGCATATCTTCGTCGGTCTCTTTTGGATGCCATAATTTGGGGAATGTCACACATTTCAGGTACAACCGACCATAAGCGTCTATAGGCGGAAGAATCCTTGTGTAAAAAGTTACGAAAACTTGTGCAATCCTCTATGAGCCTTATGGTATCATCATTCACCCTTATAAAATCTGTTCCAGATGTCCTGCGGTACAGGTTGTATCCGGGATAATAATCAGTTGTGTTCCAGATAATTAGTATGCGGTTTATGTCAGGAACAGCGACAATTGCGTTGTGTTCCTGTGCCCTTAGCCTCATTGGGCTGGCAAACAAAAGAATTCCTATGAATGCAATAATTTTTTTATTCAAGATAGAACCCCCTTGTTGAACTGATTCCAAAATTCAGGTCCACACTTGCACAGAGCAGCTCGATTACGCACCCTCTGAGTGTAAGAGAACCTGATATGGCAAACGGACACGGTCCCAGGAACTCTGCCTCAGCCGAGCCGGAGGCTGAGACGACTCCCCAGAGGATTTTACCACCAAGATAAATTCCAAAATCACCAATTACGTATGGGAGCAAGGGGACACCACAGGCACTTGCACCGGGAGGACCATTGACCATGGCTCCGAGACCAAAGAACAGCTCCATCTCTCCTGAGAAAATTCCAAGATCGAGCGAATACTGTCGATCAAGATATGCGTAAAATCCTGTTAGAGTTGCAGGAAGATTCCTCATGTCCACTCCAAACCTTCCCGTTTTATTTTTCAGGACCCATGCTCTTTCCTTCGGGACATTTACGCCCATAAAGAATCCCCCGCTGATGCCCATTCCTGCTCCACTCAAGCCCATTGAAAATCCGAACTTGATCTCTGCATCACCCTGAATAAACGAATAGGTGCCCCCGGCTCTGAAGGTAAAATGCCCCTTTGCTGATGCATTACTCGTGAACGCAAGTGGAATTCCTCCGCCTAAGTTAAATAGCCCCTCGATATCTCCTTCAAACCAGTGCTCCTGTCGGTTATTGGTAAACTTCGCATAAGCTTCTACCTCTATGCCTGCAATGTGCTTGAAAATGAATTTACCCTGAACAGTGAACTTTGATATGGTAGGAGTGATGGAAAGAGTCATACGAGCGGCAAGTCCTGTCCTCGTGGTGAAAAACCCATTTACCGATGGGGATACCATACCTCCGATCACCAGTCTTTTCAATGAGTCTCCTTCGATGTAAGCGCATCCCCAGAGGTCCTTCACATTGGCAAGGTCCATATAAGTGGTTCCCACACCTTTATTGGAGGTCTCAGTCACACAGATAGCCGAATAAGCACTATCTATCTTCACCGACGCTTTCGCATCTGAGCCGTTAAGATACCACACTCCCTCGATTTTTCCGGTGCCCTGGAATGCGTACTGATTGATGGTGTCATAATACACAGTGTCAAAATCAAATGTTGCTGTGCTATGCCCCCATTCCCTTTTGAGGCCAAAAGTTTCCGGGTCTTTGATATAGACAAATCTTCCGTAGTAAGGGTTTGATGTGGAATCAAACTTGTGGTCAAAGATAGTGATTGCTGTGTCCGCTTCACCAAAGAATTTAAAATGCACCTGTGACCGGACTACAAGGGCTCCGTACCTTGGACCGCTATTAGTGGAGTCGTATCGTGATAGGGCAGCCGAGTCCAGAGTGATTGGGAATCCATCGAACTTCTGAAAGGCTGAATTTTTGTTGAAATACAATTTCCCAATACGACCATCAGCGAGAAATTCACCCCATTGCAGGTTAAATGGACGGGAAAAGTGCCTGTTCTCTGAAATATCAGCATCGGTGAAAACCACCTCACCTAAGTGAGCACTCACATAGCCTGACCTTGATGTTATTTTCACACCCCAGTAGTCAAGCTCCTGTGAAGTGGAGAATCTCACCTCGCCACCTACTATGTAACCCAGAGATGTGATTCCCATTTTTATGAATGGAAATTCGATGCTGCTGGGTCGCGGTACTTTTTTAATCTTTCCATCCATCCGCGCGTCAAATACAGCATTCCCCGTGAATCTAATATAAAATCTACTCGTATCCTTCGGAGAACCCTTGATTTCCACGTCAAAATACTCGGATGCAAGATAACCTGACTCACCTTTTCGTCCCATCTTTTTCCGAAGAACGGTCATGCTTTCCCGAAGCTCAAAGTTTGCAGTCACCCCCTGCTCGTCCAGGACCAGCCAGGCTCTCAAATTTCCGCAGGGTATCTTTGCACTTCTTCCCTTTAAGTCTGGTGAGATAATGCCGAGAGTATCCCTGTGTCTGCCTCCGGGCTTGATAACCATTCCTACAAAGGTATCGAGAGCCGCAGAACTTGGATTGATGAGTGAATCACCACTAATGAGAGAAAAGTATCGTCTTGGTGGTGCTGTAAATCGAAACTTTACTTCACCCTCGTGGATTAGGACGAATTGTCCCCAGTATATTCGAGTTTTAATAATTGATCCCGTCGCAGTTAACGTCAGGTTGGAATCTATTGTTATATCGTGAGACATAACCTCAAGACTATCCGTGGCATAAGAAACTATGATGCCATTTTCCCCCGCTGGCACACGAATGCGTCCAGTGAAGTTACCTGAATCAACTCTGCATCTGGTGATTTTTAGTGTGCCTGTTCGTGGCTTGATACTGAAACCATAAGGAGCAACCGTCCTGAAACTCATCGGCTGACTGAGATGAAGCTCAACACTCAAACCTGAATCGCTCAAGGTGGCATTTGAAAAAGTATATCTGCCGTATAGAAATCCTGTATTTGAGACCAGCAGTGCATTTCTATTGATAGTATAACCACTGTCAAATTTTATTCCCGTCCAGGTAAAAAGAGCAGGTGGGATAAAAATATGCCCACCAGGAGGCTTGAATCCATGTGGAGGCAGTGGACCTCCACCATTGTGCGGAGCCGTTCCTCCACCTGAAAAGGTTTTTATCGTGATATTACCCACAGGCTTAATGAATATGCCGTATGTGTTCAGTCTAAAGGGTGCCACTGATGATCCCGAAATAATCTTGTAAAATCCACCAAGGGTATCAATTGACGTGGTAAAGGGGCCGAGCTGCCAGAAATCAGGTGAGCCCGTGTCATTCAAACATGGGTGAGTTACAAAGAGTGTAGCTTTTGCCGAATCGGGCCAGAGCATTACCTGAGTAACATGAAGCTTCATTCCTGCCCGCGAAAATACAATCGGATGCCCTGGAGTGACAGTAATTTGCCCAGTGTCAATAAACGCTGTATCTCCAATAGAGCTGTCCGAGTGAAGATGGCTGAATGTGAGATTAAACCACACCCTGGAGCCGGAAGATTCATCTCTGAAGAAAGAGCTTCCGTTTCCTGAAAGCGAAGATAAAGAAGAACCGGTGGAATAAGATGACACCCTGACGAGGAAATTACCAATTTTGAGATAGTTCGGGAGCAAAACTATCATGTGAAACCTCGGGATCACGGTAAATTCTCTTATCTCACTCTTTCCGTTGTTCTCACCAATGGGATTACCTCTCATATCCACTGCCTGGACCTGCCAGATGTAGTTGTGATTGACGTGCAGTGCCGTGTATCTTAGAGAGTAAATAAAATTCGTTGCTGGTGTGACTTCTGATAGAACCGGCCTCCTCGAGGTTGCCATGTTGAAATCTTCACCGGGAAACAGTTCCCAGACCTTTATTCTGTATCTTACAGAAACACCAGCTGGCACTGTCACAGGAGTCCATCTAAAAACGAGTCCAAATAACATGACACTATCCTGATCCTCAGGGTGAACAAGTTGAGGTGGGGAAGGCGCGACTATCAAAAATGTTGCACAGGTATGCGCAAGTGATGGACCTCCGGAGGCAGGGATTACATCAACACATACTGTGTATTCACCCTCTGGAATATTTCCTGTTCGCCGAATCCTCTCTGCCATAATGGAACTGTAACTTACAGAGGACCAGTCCACTAATTCGGTGTTTGTAACAAATATTGTCTGTCCGGGAGAGAATTCGAGGACGCGACTCCTGCCCTGAAGAATAACCCCATGCCTCGTCTGGGTCAGAGTGGCATTGAGATAAACTCTGACCCTTTCCGAACCCGTGTAGGTTATTCTTAGCGCGACAATATTTGGAATAGTTCGCCACTGATTTATCTGCTGTGGTGGCCGTGGTAAAACATTTAAGGTCACCCTCCAGAAAGGTGAGGCATTAAGTGATGAAGAAAATACAATTGCAAGCACTAAAAGAAATTTTTTCATTGTAGCCTCCTACCTGTTTTTTAAGAAGCTGAATGAGGTCCCGTCCCAGGATAAAGGGGCGAGAACCGTGTACTTCTTGCCAGATAGCAGGGAGTTTATGGTTTCTATCAGTTCACTTTCACCGGAGCTGTATTTTATGAAATTTACCGTTACATCCTGTGGATATTCGCTCATCAGGGTTACAGCCTCACCTTTCTCATCAAAGGTAGCTGCGAATTTTTCATTCTGGCCAAGTTGGATGGGGGAGATTTTGAATGAATTTATATCGTCTCTATCAAAGACGTGATGGAGTGTAAGTCTTGCATAAACTGAGGAATTTTCAGAATTAAGTTCGACCATCTGGTGAGGGGAACCTAATCCGTTGAAGGTCAACGAGAATGTTTCTCCACCAGATTCAGCTTCTAATTCGATGGCATGATTCCCACTTGAGGAGACAAGGTACAGGGAGTCTTTTGCAGGCTTTATTGTGAATGTAAAATTGTGATTGTTACCTCCCTGTATGATAAGCATATCCCCACCAGTATTTTCCCCGTTTATTGGCAGCCATCTGACGATAGCAGTACCATTCCTTTCAACAAACAGATCATCTGGCCCAAGAGTGAGGCCAGTGGTATTATCAGTAACTTTCACAATGCGCCCTTTGTTCATAAAGAAATTGGTAACAAGAGAAGCAAGGTCCGCAAGTAATAATGGATTCGATGTGGGCAGGAGCAATCTTCTTGCTGGAACAGTGTAAATAAATCCTTCAAAACGCGTTACTGGTGTTGTAGGCCAATCGTAATGCCAGGAATCAATAAATGCGTTTATGCTCACGTAAT
>JALXCE010000166.1 GCA_026991055.1 Caldifarciminota bacterium
TGATATTCATTGCGTTTGTCCCGGCATTTTTAGCCATTGGCAAAATCTCTTACAAAAAGGCCTTCTGGTGGTTCTTTGCAGGAGGAGCAATCTTTTCACTTATTCATGTCTACTGGATTTTAAATCTTCAGGTTCCCCCGGGCATAGAAAAGCTCCTTGTACTTGGCCTCATCTTGATGATCGCATACCTCGGTGTTTTTTATGGAATTATAGGTGTTGCTTTCAAATATGGGGCCAAAAGCACAGCAGGATTTTTACTTTTTATCCCTTCCGCATGGGTTTTGATTGAATTTTCCCGCTCCTATGGTGACCTTGGATTCCCCTGGAATCCGCTCTGGGAGGCGCTGCTTCACAACCTGAGTATTTATCAAATTGCAAGGTTCTTGGGGCCCTTTGGTGTATCCTTCCTCATTATTCTCGTAAATGCTCTAATAGCTTATGGTTTACTTAAAAGAAGAAGACTATTTGCTGCCACAGGTCTCCTAATGATCGTGACACTCCAATTTTGGGGAATCTATCTCAGGTCACAGACTTTTAAGTCCACCAAATCTTTGAAGGTGGCTATCTTCCAGCCCAATGTGCTACCTCGCTACGAGGACAACCCTGAAGAGTGGAAAGAAACCTTTGCTGCCTATGATAGCCTGAACCGTCTTTTAAAAGATTCGCCGGACTTAATTGTCTTTTCCGAGTCCTCTCTACCTGGCTATTACAGGCTTTCAAGGAACTCAAAGGAAGTTGTCAGGAATGTTCTGAAAAGGCATAAAAGTTACATTTTGCTTGGCACCGCCGATTACAAATTTGAGACTCGAGACAAATACAATCTTTATAACGCAGCATTCTTGATTTCACCCACCGGAGCGGTGATAGATAAATTTTACAAAACCCATCTTGTTCCATTTGGTGAGTGGTTGCCCTTTCAGGACAAATTCCCGTGGCTTGCTAAGATCCACCTTGGTCAGGGGAACTACCTACCCGGGAAAAGATTCAGACCTCTGCAGGTCAAATGTGCAAGGCTTGGAGTTTTGATTTGCTTCGAATCCATTTTCCCGGAAATTGCAAGGAAGGAGGTAAACCTTGGAGCAAACCTGCTTGTCAACATAACAAACGACGGCTGGTTCGGGCGCTCTCTTGGCCCGCGAGAGCATTTTTATCTTGCTATCTTCAGGTCGATTGAGACACAGAGGTATCTTGTAAGAGCTGCTAAAACAGGTATCTCAGCGATTGTGAGTCCAGAGGGGAAAATAGAGGAAAAACTCGATCAGTTTAAATTGGGGATTATTGAGAGGGAAGTGCCTCTCCTGAGGGGTGAAACTTTTTATGTAAGGCATGGCAACTGGATGGTGTATTTATCGTTATTGATGGCAATCATATTTCTGGCTTATAATTCAGTCAAAAGGCTAATCCACGGAGGTTAAGAGATGCATTCAATGTTATTGGCATTTTTATTGTTTTCGCAGCAGCAGGTGACGATACAGCAGATTCAAGGTAACGGTCCAACGTCCCCTTATGTTGGTCAAAGAGTGATAACTACTGGAGTAGTAACTGGTGTCTACCAGCATGGATTTTTTATAGAGGACACCAGTGCAGGTCCGTGGAGTGGAATATGGGTCCATTCCTACGCAAGTGTTGCAAGGGGTGACTTTATCAGGCTTTCTGGGGTTGTGGTGGAATACTACGATTTAACCGAGCTTGATAGCACGGAGAATGTTTCGGTGCTGGCTCATGGATATGTCATCCCGCCGGAGACCCTTTCCACCCATGATGTTGCCAATGAGATGTGGGAAAGTGGACTGGTGACGGTTCTTGGAGCCGTATGTGATTCTCTTCCCAACCAGTACGGTGAATGGTGGGTGAATGATGGAAGTGGCCCGATAATGGTTGACGACATGGGATACGCCGCATCTCCAACCCTCGGTCACTGTTACAATATAACCGGGCCGGTTTACTATTCCTATAGAAATTACAAAATTGAGCCGAGGGACGCCAACGATGTTCAGGAAGTTGTCTGTCCCATTAGATTCACGAATGTTTACTTTAACCCAACTTTACCGGATCCAGACCAGGATGTCTCTGTGGTTGCAGTGGTAAGTTCTCATACCCAGATTTATCAGGACTCGTTATTTTATGCGGTAAACGGGACTTCTTCCTGGAATTCTGTGCCTCACGACAGTGTTGTCGGCTCAAACTACTATTACACCATTCCACATCAGCCACTCGGTAGTATAGTTCATTTCTATATCACGCTCTGGAGGCAGGACTTAAGCTTTGAAACATCCGATACTCTTATGTATCTCGTGCCAGATTTCTCAAAAACCATTCCGCTTGGTTTTGTCCATGTCCTCGATAGAAACGGAGTTTCCATTCTTGAGGGAAGAACCATTAAATTTACTGGCAAATTAACCACGGGAGGCGAACTTGGCCTCACGTACTTCCTGCAGGATACCTCAGGTGGAATAGCTATCTATAATCCAGGAGTCTCTCTGAATAGAGGCGACAGTGTTGTGGGAATGGGCACTGTGGAGTCTTATTACGGTCTTGCGGAATTGAAAAATGTTTCCTTCAGCTTGATTGAGCATGGCAACGAAATACCTCCGCAGGTGGTTACCTGCAGGGAGCTTTCGGAGAATGGAGAGAAGTATGAAGGTAAACTTTTGAGAATAAATGGTGTAACCTCGACTGCTACCTTCTTCCCGGTGGATGGAACCATCACTGTGATCGATTCAACAGGTACTTTTACCCTTTTCATCGACAGAGATACTGACCTTGGCTCGCTTCCTGTGCCTGAAGGACAGTTTGATGTTATAGGCGTTCTTTCACAGCACGATGCAACACCTCCTTATACCGAAGGCTATCAGCTCGTCCCAAGGTCCCACGAGGATGTGATATTCCAGGGTAATGGAAGTGGTGAGGTCAATATTATCCCGCCCATCGCTTTCCCCGGTGACACGACGTCACTGCATTTTGAAGGTAGCAATTTACCTGGAAATGTCAGGGTGGTTATCCCAACAGGGCTCGAATGGAGCTTTGATACTGCTGATGTCCGGGTATCAGGTGTTGACTCATTTAGCATTGATACGACCTCGCGTTTTGTTACCTTTTACAGCGCGGACACACTTATTTCTTTTGACCTTGAAAATGTTTACGTGCCCGATACAACAAGGGATTACATCTTCATGGTGAAGACCTCTTCAGGTACCAGCTTCAGAAGAATAATGAAATATCCGGTGCTCTACACCGTGACTTCGCTTAAGGACGTTCAGGGTGACGATTACATCTCTCCCATGCTTGGAGATACCGTTCGGATCGGAGGCTGGGTTATCGGCCCATCAGACGTGTTCAGCCCATCAGGTAAGACAACATTCTGGCTCTATGATGGGACAGACGGTGTGGAAGCCTTTTCTTACAGCACAACGCCACCTGAAAGGGTGGGAGATTTTATAGTGGTCACAGGAGTTGTCAATGAGTACAATGGACTTACGCAGGTAACATTTTCATCTGATGGAATCACAAAGGTTTTAAGTGTATCTCCTGATTCCCCATTCCTGCCTACGCCTGATACTCTTAGAGAATCTGAGGGACTCAACGAATCCCTTGAAGGTCATCTTGTCGTGGTTCGTGGAAATGTTGCCACTGATCCGTCTCGTGGTGGCAGTGGTTTTAACCTGACAATAATGAACGGCCTTACGCCTGTTGACCTGCGAATTTTAGATGCAACCGGAATTGATGTCACGCAGTTTCACAAAGGACAGGTCCTGGAAGTCAGGGGGATTGTTTCCCAGTACGACCAGACCCCTCCATTCACCTCTGGTTACCAGCTTATGCCTGTGAAACCCGGCGATATAAGGATTCTTCAGGGTCAGACGACAACAGCGGTTTCCATGCAGCTCAACAGGTCGGTGGGAATTATAGATGATGGTAAGACTTTCACAATAACCGTGAAATCACCTTCAACTGCTGAAAATACTATCACAATTTACGACCTCGAAGGCAGGAAGATCAGGACGCTAATCGAACGACACGTGGGGCCCGTGGTGGTAAACTGGAATCTACTTGACGATTACGGCCAGACGGTTAAATTAGGAATGTATATCATTCAGCTAAAGTCAATTGTAGGTGGAAAGACAAAAGTTTTAAATAAACTTGTGCTTGTGACGAGGAGGTTTAAGTAACATTGGCAGACCCGAGAGTTTTAACGGATAAAAAGCCGCCGCACTCTATAGAAGCAGAGATGAGTGTCCTGGGCTCTATGATGCTCGATGAGAGTGCGGTGCATAAGGCTATTGAAATTCTCCGTGAAGAGGATTTTTACCTGAAATCCCACAGGATTATTTTCAAAACCCTGGTGGAACTTTATGAGGAGCGCTCCACCACGGACATCCTCTCGGTAAAGGACAAGCTTGAGAAAGAAAACAAACTGCAGGAGATCGGTGGGCCAGAGTACCTGAGTGCCCTTGTTGAGGCCGTGATTACTCCGGACCTTGTGACTGAACACGCAAAGATTGTGCTCGAGAAGTCCATCTACAGACGTGTCATTCAGGTGGCAAACTCCATACTCATGCAGGCTTATCAGGAAGGTGAGCCGGCAGACTACCTTCTTGATTTTGCAGAGCACAAAATCCTTGAGATCGGTCAGAGAAGGGTTTCAGGCGGATGGGTGAAAAGTAGCAAAGTGATTGTGGATGTATTTGAAGAAATTGAGGCCATGATCAAAAGGGGTGAGGGCATCGTAAGTGGACTCCCCAGTGGATTCAAAGACCTGGATAAGCTTACAACCGGCTTCCAGCCCGGTGACCTTGTAATTCTTGCATCAAGACCATCAGTGGGAAAAACTACCCTCGCCTTGAATATAATGCGACACCTGTCCATTGAGGAAAACATCCCCACTGCTATCTTCAGTCTGGAGATGACGAAGGAGCAGCTCGCATTTCGCCTGTTGTGCATGGAAGCTCGAGTTGACGCCCAGAAAATACGAAAAGGTTATGTAGACAAGTCTGAAATCAAGAAGTTGACCGATGCCGCAAGTGTACTCTCAAAGGCTCCAATCTTTATTGATGACACACCTGCAATTTCAATTCTTGAGCTCAAAGCCAAAGCAAGAAGGATAGTGAAAGATGAGGGTGTAAAACTGATAGCAGTTGACTACCTCCAGCTTGTTCAGGGGCCAAGGGATGTAGACAACAGGCAGCAGGAAATTTCTGCCATTTCCCGTTCTCTTAAGGCACTCGCAAAAGAGCTGAATATCACAGTCCTTGCACTTTCTCAGCTCTCACGTGCAGTTGAGCAGAGGCATGACAAGCGGCCGCAGCTGTCTGACCTCAGGGAGTCAGGTGCTATTGAGCAGGATGCGGATACTGTCCTCTTCATCTACAGACCTGAAATGGGTAGAAGGGAAGAGGAAGTTCCCGAAGAAGAGAGAAACATTGCAGAAATCATTATCGGAAAGCAAAGAAACGGTCCTGTCGGGACCATTAAATTAGTATTCTTGAAGAACCAGCTGAGGTTTGAGAACTTTACACCTCAGGAGGAAGAAATTCCTGAAATAGACATCATTGGATAAGGAGGTTTGAAGATGAAAGTTCAGCTGATTTTGTCGCTAATTTACTTTATAGTCGCGGCACTGTTTTTGGGAGTAAACTCAGAGTATGCAAGAGGGACATTCCACATCAACCTGATTTTCGGGAAAGCAGATGTTGCCATTTTCCCTCTGATTATTGGCATCTCTTTCATCTGGATGCTCATCATTATCCTTATTGACTACATGAGCATAAACTCGCTAAAAAAGCAGATTTACAAGCTAAAAGCACAGGTCCATGACACTGAAAAATCCGAGATGCTGAAACTCCTTAAAGAAATCAATGAAAAATTTGATGGGCACGCAACAACTGTTTATCAGCAGTTGCATGAAATTGAGGAGATGATCAAGGGGAAGCAAAATCAGCAGAAAACGGAGTAGAGGGATGAAGATTTACAACACGTTAACAAAGAAGCTGGACGATTTTGTGCCAATACGGGATAACAAAGTCGGTTTTTACATGTGCGGAATGACCGTTCAGGACAGACCGCACCTGGGGCATTTGAGGACCTTTACCACCGGTGATATCGTGCGGCGGTATCTCATTTACAAAGGTTACGAAGTCACATACGTGACAAACTTTACGGATATTGACGACAAAATCATTCAGAAATCACATGACCTTGGGATTGACTGGCGAAAGATCGG
>JALXCE010000167.1 GCA_026991055.1 Caldifarciminota bacterium
GTACAGTTCGCTCTTCTCATGGGACAAGCCCGTGGTTTTGATTATCAACAGCAATTGTTATTCAGATGCTGAAATTTTTCCTGCTGGTTTCAAGCAGCTCAAATTAGGTAAGGTTGTCGGAACACCCACTTTTGGTGCTGTGATAGGGACGAACAATATCACTCTATTTGATGGAATCACGGTTTTCCGTGTCCCGAGTGAAGGCTGGTATCGACTCAATGGGAAAAGTCTGGAGCTCGGTCCAGTCCAGCCAGACATTTATGTGGAGAATCCACCGATTTATGACAACACTACTGGTGACCCCCAGCTCAAAAAGGCAATTTCAGTTTTGATGGATGAGATAAGATAAGGGGTTACATTTTGAATTTTTAAGGTATCAAGCGGAATACCCCTCCCTGAATCCCTCCCCCACAAGCGAAGCTTGTGGGGGAGGGAGGAACTTGTTGAAGCTTTGGAGTACAAGCTTCGCTTGAGAAGGAAAATTTTTTGATGTTCTGGTTAAGGATAATTATGAAACAATTCACTAAGCTTACGGGGTACAGCTTTTAGGTCAAACCAATTGAGACAGCAAATTAAACAACTTCCTCTCCCCGCATAAATTCTTGCGGGGAGAGGATTGAGGTGAGGGGCTACAACTCGAAAATTTCAATCAAATCTAAAAGTCTCCCTCTCTCGCCTCGCGGGAGAGGGATGGGGTGAGGGCTTACATCACTTACTCCTAAGTGCCAGATAATACCATTCCTTCATCAAATAACGCGTTACATCAATGCTTTGATGGGATGTAGCTTTATATGTTCACTGCTTCTCAGGCTTTAGGGGCAGAATTATGCTAACAAGGTCTTTTCTCGCGTAGTGCAAAGGCCCTGTCTGTTACAGAAATTCAGAGATCACCTTCAAGGCCTTTTCGATATTAACTTTTAAAATTTTTTTATCACTGTCGTATTCGCCTATAATAACCTTTGATTTTTCAAATAATGGACCCCATCGTGCGGGGCGGACGGCGCCGGTACCTTTAAAAAATGAGACCGTGGGGGTGCCGAGGGCATTTGCAATGTGCATGGGACCTGTGGATGGCGAAATCAATAAATCAACCTCTGAGATAACTGCCATCAGGATTCTGAGGTCCGTTTCCCCTCCGAGATCACGGTCAACCTTGAGGCTCTCCAATTTTTTCTGACCAATATGTATAACGTTTATACCTTTTGCCCTCAAATATTCAGTAATCTGGCGATATACGCTGATATCAACATCAGGGCCCGTTCCACCTTCAAGAGGATGAACAGCAATAATGGGCCTCTTTAGCCCGGTTAAGAGCTCCCTTGCCCTTTTCCTTTCTTCTTCTGTGACAAATAAGCGGGGCTTAACAGGCTCAAAATTTCCAAGTGGCTCTAGGAGCTTGAAATTATAAATGTATTCATGGGTCACAGAGGGGCGGCGGTGTAGCTTCACCCTCCTGTTGTAAAGAAAACTCCAGAGTCGGTACGCCGTACCAATTCTTGTTTTTATCCCTGCCCTGAATGCCAGTAGAGCTGTTTTAAACCTTGGAAAAACATCGATAAACACGTCGAAGTTATTTAAATCACGTGGTTTAACCTTTTCGATGAATAAAATTTCGTCAACATCGGGATGATGCTCCAGTAGAGGAGCCTGATACTTTCTCACGAGAAATCCAACGTAGTTTCCATCTCGCTTGAGCGCAGTTGCAAGTGGAATTGCGAGAACAAGGTCACCCAGCTTATCAGTTCGAGAGAGTAAGATTTTTTTCATGCCTGAAAAATATAATGGCAAAGTGAATCAGCGACAATTGGCGGTGTATAATTTTCAAAATGGAGGAATTGAGCCTTTTTAAATTTGAAGATAACTGCGTTTACAGGAAAAGCCTGCTTTATCGCTCTGGCATCGGTAAAAACATATGGGCTCTGAATCATGTTCAGGGATGTGCCCATGGATGCAGGTTCCCGTGCTATGCCTTCATGATGGCAAAATCATTTGGAAGGGTAAAAAATTACGAGGAATGGATAAGGCCCAGGATTGTTTGTAACGCACTTGAACTTCTAAGGAAGGAGCTCAGAAAATACAGGCCCGAGCGCGTTACCATGTGTCTTTCGACTGATCCCTTTATGTATGATGTGAGGAGGCGAGATTTATTCCCCGAAATCAAGCAACTGACCCTTGAAATTATAGCTCTTTTAAATGCCCACGGAATTTCGGTAACAACCCTGACAAAGGGATTCTACCCTGATGAGCTTACTGATAAGAAGTTCTTGCGGGCAAACAAACTGGGAATAACCCTTGTATCCCTTAATCCAGAGTTTAAAGAGAAATATGAGCCTTTCTCGGCCCCCTACGAGCTTCGAATTGAATCACTAAGAAAAATGCATGGTGCGGGATTCAGAACATGGGTAAACATGGAGCCGTATCCCACGCCCAATCTTGACCCGGAGGCTCGAAAAGTCGAAAGGCTCCTCGGAAAAATAAATTTTGTGGACGAGATCAGTTTTGGCCGATGGAACTACAATCCTGAGGTGAAGAAATTTAGGGATCACAGAAAATACTACGCAGAAATTGCTAAAAGGATCGTGGAATTTTGCGATTCACATCACATCCGCTGCTCAGATAGACTGAGAAAATACGCAGGAATTAGTCGGTAGTGGGGGATACTGATTTAAGACTTTTAACGGTTTTTCAGAGTGTGGCTTTGTAAAAGGTGGTAATGAAATATTTGTTTTTTAGATGAGAGGCAAATGAATGCGTTTGGAAGTGTGGCTTATCATGCGGTTGTGCGCCACGCACGTTCGTGCGTGGCGCACAACCGCATAGGATTTCTCCTAAATATCTGATGATCTGGGTTTAAATCAGCAAATTGTTTGATCGAACAAATTCGAGTAGATTTTATAAATAGACAAAGCAGAATTTTTGAGCTTCTTGATCAAAGATGAAAACGGCAAAGAATTTGATAAGAGATAATATTTTTCTATCTGCAACGCTGGTCTTACTTGTAATTCTGGCAATCCTGTATCCCCGTGAGATCCCCAATTACCATCATTTTGTTGACTGGAGAACGATAATAGACCTCACAGGTCTTTTGATCCTCACCACTGGTTTGAAGGAGAGTGGATTCTTTCGTGCCTTTTCAAGAAGGGTATTAAAAAGAATAAGGAGCGAGAGAGGATTAGCCGTTTTTCTGATTTTATTAACTGCAATTTTATCCACGTTTTTAACCAATGACATTACGCTTTTTATCGTCATTCCGCTGACGATGAGCGTACAGAGTCTGATAAAAAATGATGTGTCCAAATTGGTAATCTTTGAAGCAATCTCTGCCAACGTGGGATCAACTTTAACACCTGTTGGTAATCCTCAGAATCTATTTTTATGGCATCAATGGGGTATTTCATTCATAACCTTTACTATTAAAATGTCACCGCTGGTTCTAATTCTTGCTTTAATTCTGCTTTTGTTTGCATGGCTTTCCTTTCCAGATAAGAGGGTAGAATTTTCAGAGAGGATTGAGAATAATCTAAAACCCACCAGGTCTCTGTTTTTTTCATCCCTTGTTCTCATAGCAATTTACCTGTTTTCCTTGGAAGTTGGAAAAAGTCAGTTAGTTCTACCGATCATTTTCCTGCTCTACCTCATCTTCTTCAGAGAGGTTTTGCTGAAAACAGATTGGCTTCTCCTGGTGATGTTCATCGTTATGTTTATTGATTTTCACATTGTCTCGACGGTTCCATTTATAGTTAGTCTTGTCCAAATGATAAACCTGCACCATCCCGGGAATGTCTTTTGGATCTCTGTGGCAACATCTCAATTAATCAGTAATGTTCCAGCGAGTATATTTGTTTCGAAATTCAGCCATAACTGGCATGCGATTTCTTATGGTGTCAACGTGGGAGGAAACGGCATTGTTATCGGGTCTCTTGCAAACATTATTGCTTTGAGAATGGCGAAAAATAGTAAGATATTTCTGGATTTCCATAAATATTCCATACCATACCTGCTCATAACCGGGGGAATAACCTACGTGCTATTCTTCTGTCTGTAAAACCTCGCGAATGCCAGGGCCAGAAGAACTTGAGCCCCACGAGTTTTTATTGCTATTGAGCTGGATGTTTATCAGGGCATTTTCTTGCCGTATCATATGAAAATCGGGGGTGATGTAAAATGAAGAAGGTTTTAGTTGCCGGGGCCACTGGTTATCTGGGGAAATATGTTACGCAGGAGTTCAAAGAACGCGGATATTGGGTTAGAGTCCTTGTGAGGGAGAAATCTCTCAATAAACTCGAGGAAGTAGGCCCTTTCTTACAGCCCCCTATTAAAGACTACATTGATGACATTTTTATCGGTGAAATCACGGAACCCCGCACTTTACAGGGTTTGTGCAATGATATAGACATAGTGTTTTCTTCTGTTGGGATCACAAGGCAAAGGGATAAAGTTAGCTTTTGGGACGTGGATTATCGTGGAAACAAGAATATTTTAGAACTCTCGCTGAATGCAGGCGTCCAGAAATTTATTTTTGTATCGGCTTTTAATGCCCACCTATTTTCAAAGCTTGAAATTGCTAAAGCTCGCGAAAAATTTGTGGAAGATTTGAAAAACTCTGGAATTGACTATGCTGTAATCAGGCCGACGGGTTACTTTTCTGATGCAACAGAATTTTTGAATATGGCAATCTCCGGGAGAGTTTACCTGATTGGAAAAGGTGAGAATAAAATTAACCCAATTCACGGGGCAGACCTTGCGAAAGTCTGTGTTGATGCTGCGGAGAAAGGGGAAAGAGATATCCCGGTCGGCGGCCCTGTTGTTTACACATATCGGGGAATAGCAGAGCTTGCATTTTCTGTTATTGGCAGTAAGCCAAAGATTACGAGTGTCCCGGTGACTCCTTTGAAACTTCTTGTAGAAACGATTCGCCCCTTCAATAAGCATTACTATACGCTTGCGAAGTTTTTCCTGACAGCCATGCAAAATGATTTTGTCGCACCCCAAACAGGGAACCATACTCTGGAAAAATATTATGAGGAATTTTTACGACACAGGAGCAAGGAATAAAGAGGGATCATGTCTCCAGTTTCGAACTTTAGTTTTCTTACAAATACTAACTCTAAGCCGATTTTATGTGAAACTTGCATCAACAAACTGGCGAGCTTGTGGGATTATTCCCAAGCACAAAAACTCTTTTCCCCACATAAATACTTGCGAGGAGAGGATGAGGAGGGGGGCACATATATCAAATTTCCTGAATAAATTTAAAGATACCACTAACCCTTCAGCTTAGCAGCAGATTGACTTTATCTTGAATTTCTAATTTTCAAGTGGAATGCCCCTCTCAACACCCTTCCCCACTTGCAAAGCAAGTGGCGAAGGGGAAACTTGGACCCAGTTATTTCACAAATGTAGATCATAGAAAATGATTTTTCCGACGTATCAACACACTCGTGAGCCTGTTCGAAAAAATCTCAAATTCTTTGATTTTTAATGAAAAATTTGCCCCCACCTTATTCCTCCCCCCACGCACTTTGTGCGTGGGGGGAGGAATAAGGTGGGGGGAATTTTCGAACAAGCTCTCCCACTCGTTGACTACTTTAAAGGATTTACTTAATAATTTGCTACATGAATGTGCTGATTGCCCTTTTTGTGCTCACTATTGGAAGGTTTGATCTCGGCTTTACTTACGGGATTCCTACTGGAGACTTTGCCAATCAGGTAAAAAGCGGCTTTGAAGTGGGAGCCTGTTACACCCACGAACTCTGGCAGGGACTTGAGGTAGGATTCAATGGAACCGCATACAACTTTTCAGGTCTCGGAAACAGTGGCTATCGAGTTTCCTACGAATCAATCGGCCTGACCTTTGGCGCTTACCCATTTGCACTTCTTGGGTATGATGGGATTTTCCTGAATGTTTCCTACAACCTCGGACCATTCTCCCGTCTCATGTACAATGGCAAAGAGTCAAAGCTCACGGCCGGATTGATCGCCAACGGCGCTTTGAAGCTGTTTTCCGCCCAGCGGATGCGGTTTAACCTTCTTGTTAATTACGGAATGCTTTTTGGTGAGAAAAAGAACATAGCGATTTACGGAGTTGGATTCTCATTCACTCTGGGCCATGAGGAAGAGTAGAGTCTGGGCCGAAATAGACCTTACCGCGCTCGATCATAACTTTGAGGTTATTAAAAAGAGGGCTGGTGGTGCCAAAATTGATGCACTCCTCAAAGCC
>JALXCE010000168.1 GCA_026991055.1 Caldifarciminota bacterium
TCATTCCCTTTTTGATCTCAAAGCTAAGAGATGTCGTATGTCCGTAAAAATCTTTGACAACGAGCCTGTATTTCCCGAATTTTTTATAGCAACGAGGTGCCTTTAGCTGGAATGGATTGGTGAAATCTAAGGGATTACACAGTCTAATCCACTTCTTCCCCCCTCTTGGGCCCTCAAAACTGTAAAAGACACCGGCAGCCCTCTGATAGCTGTAGTTGAATGTGTCAAATTCAACCGCATAAACAAGCTCCTTGTCTAACCAGAGCTCAATCCTGTAGGGATTGGTGACATTTTCACGTGCTACAGGGTCATAGGCGATGACTTCGATGATAAAAGGTTTCTTTGCGTGAAGGATGGTCCCGTTTCTGGCAACTGATTGTGAATATATCTCGCCGTCCTTGCAAGAGATGACCCTTAAAGAATCAACCGCCGGGAATGTTGTATCTGGCAGGTGGTAGAGGAAGAATGGATTTACAGGCTCATTTTCCTTATTCCTGATTTCAAAATGAAGATGAGGAGTTCTCGTGCCAGTTTTGCCAGTCCAAGCCAGGATCTGCCCCTTCTTGAAGTAAAAAGTATCCTTCGGGAAATCGTTTACCCTGTATTTCTTCTGTTTCTTTTGAACCTCGTAAACGTACCGTTCGAGTTCGGGTCTAAACCTTGATAGATGAGCATAGACAAATATGTGTCCGGTACTGTCATCCTGAAAGTAAATGACCTTACCGTATCCCCAGTAGGATGCGCGTATACGAACGACATGGCCATCTGCCGCAGCACGTACAGGATACCCTGTTTTCCCGAGTGTAGAGAGGTCAACTCCGGCGTGAAACCGGAGGATTCTAAATTCCCCAAAACCAGCGGTTATGAGGGGCGGCAACCTGAGAGGAAACAGGAAGTTTGCCGCCATCAAAAGAACAAATAGATTAGACATAAGAGAATTTACTCTCCGTCAGGCTCTTAAGAAATTCCTGATTACTTACCGTCAGTCTCATCTTCTCCTGCAGGAACTCCATAGCCTCCACTGGATTCATCTCGGAGAGAACCTTTCTCAGGATCCATACCTTATTCAAAACGTCTTTGGGAAGGAGTAACTCTTCTCTCCTCGTACCGGATTTGTTGAGATCAATTGCCGGGAAGATTCTCCTGTCCGCAAGTCTCCTATCGAGCACAAGCTCCATGTTACCGGTACCCTTAAACTCTTCGAAGATCACATCATCCATACGTGAACCAGTCTCGATGAGTGCTGTTGCAATAATTGTGAGGCTTCCACCTTCCTCGATGTTTCTTGCTGAGCCAAAGAACTTTTTGGGCTTAATCAAAGCTGTGGAGTCAATACCACCTGTAAGGGTCCTTCCAGAGTGAGGAGTTACCACGTTGTAGGCCCTCGCAAGACGTGTGAGTGAGTCCAGAAGGATGACCACATCCTTGCCAACTTCCACGAGTCTCTTTGCCCTCTCGAGCACAATCTCAGCCACGTGTGTATGCTTTTCAGCAGGTTGGTCAAACGTGGAACTAATAACTTCTGCCTCGACCTTACGTTTGAAGTCTGTAACCTCCTCTGGCCTTTCGTCAATCAGAAGGATGATGAGGTAAACTTCTGGATGGTTTCTCTTGATAGAGTTTGCAATCTGCTGGAGCAATACCGTTTTACCGGCTCTCGGGGGAGAGACAATAAGTCCACGCTGTCCTTTACCGATGGGAACAAAGAGGTCCACAATTCTCATGGATAGGTCTTCTGCGTCAGGTATCTCGAGGTTGATTTTCTCCGTTGGGTAGAAGGGAGTGAGTTTCTCGAAGCTCGGCCTGTTTCGAACTTCCTCAGGTGAAACTCCGTTCACAGCCTCGATTTTTATGAGTGCTGGAAATTTCTCGCTATCCTTTGGAGGTCTCACAAGCCCGCTGATCTCGTCTCCAGGTCTAAGTCCAAACTTCTTGATCTGAGAGGGAGAGACGTAGATATCCTGAGGGCTGGGATTGTAGTTGTACTCCTTGAGCCTCAGGAATCCAAATCCGCCCTCCTGATGGATTTCCAGCACACCCTCCCTGAACTGTTTACCTTCTTTCTCCGCAAATGCGTCAAGGATTCTTTTAATTAATTCCTCTTTTCTGTAACTCGAGTAATTTACGATATTCAGTTGTTTGGCGATTTCGTAAAGCTCACCAATCTTTTTCTTCCTTAACTCCTGAAGAGTCATATTATCCTTACCTCCTTTGGGTTTTTTCCGGGAATTAAATCATTTTTGTGTCGTTTATAATCAGCTCAAATTTGCACCCCAATCTTTTTGCTGCCTTGGACGCGATGAGCATCCTTGAGAGAAAGATCTGAAAATACTCCATTACAGGAGCAATCTCGGTGTCAATTTGAATTTTATAAGTGATAACTTTATTTTCCCTATCGACAATAATTTTTGAAAAAGTTGCTGCATAGTTTACCCTATCATGTATGTCTTCCTTGATGTTCCCGATGGGCCTGACCCTCGAGCGATGAACATCGGACTTGTCTGCTAAAATAAGGGCAGCAGCAATTGGTGATACAGGTACACCATCTTCCTCATGATGGTTCCCAATTGCCATCATCACCTCAGCAAGCTCCTCGTAGTCCATGCCCATCTCTTCAAGGATTTTGTAAGCGAGAACTGCACCAGTCTGTGCATGATATTCCCTGTTGATTAAATTACCCAAATCGTGGAGATAGCCTGCCACTTCGGCAAGCTCTGCCATCCTTTCAGGATACCCCAGCTCCCTCAAAATCTTCCCCGCTCTCTGAGCCACGAGGGAAACGTGCCTTTCTCCGTGCTCGGTGTACCCAAGAGCGGCCAGCGTCTCGTCAGCCTTTTTAACAAAGTGCCGAATTTTAGGGTTTTCTTTGAGTTCTTTCAACGTAATTCTTGTTTTTTCAATTACTTTCATAGCACCTCCCGGAGAATCTCTGGATTCTCCTCAAAAGCAGTACCTATTACAACATGTCTTGCACCTGAGGCAAGTGCGTTTTCCACATCCTCTTTAGTTCTAAGGCCACCACCAACAATAACCGGAATAGAAACAGAATCCACAACGCTTTTGATCATCTCTGGTGGCACCGGGAATTTTGCCCCGGAGCCTGCCTCAAGATACAATAGTTTCAAGCCAAGTAACTCACCAGCAACCGCATGGGCAATAGCAATATCAATCTTCTCACGCGGAATGGGTCTTGTGAAAGAAATATATTCAACCGACGTGTAGTTGCCTGATTCAATAAGCATATAACCCGTTGGTATTACCTCAATTCCTGAATTTTTTAAGAAAACTGAAATTTTTACGTGCTCACCGATCAAAAAATCTGGATTCCTTCCACTGATAAGTGAAGGTAATAAAAACGCATCTGCGTTTTTAGAGACCTGTAAGGAATTGCCAGGAAATATGATCACAGGGTATTTTGAAACCTCTTTCACCCTCATAACGAATTCGTTGAAATCCTCTGAGAGAAGTACACTTGTTCCGACGAGAATCGCCTTGACACGGTCATGACTGTTGATTTTCGCAATAAGTTCCTCCACCTCATTCCTGTTCACCTTGTCCGGGTCTATAAGAATCAGGACACCAGGATCAGTCGAGTCAGAAAATAACTTTTCGTAAACTGTTGACAACATCACCTCCACTCCCAAGAAGAAGGCTGAGTATCTCTTTTGAATTTTTTACGCTGTTAAAAAAGAGCTCACTCAGGTTAAGCGTTTGCAGGTTTTTACCGGCGAAGAGTTTTTTTAGAACCCTGTATAGTTTAATTATCCGCTCATCTGTATAGTTTTTCAAATAGTCTTTGAGAATTAATGAAATTTTATAGTCAAGTCCGATTTCGTTCCAGTAATTTTTTTCATATTTTTTGAGAAATTTTTCACTCAGGTCACCTTTTTTGATAGCCTCGGCTCCGACTTCACCGGCAATTTTACCGCTAATTATCGCAGTGGCAATGCCTCCACCTGTGGCAGGGTCAGCGAGGCGCGCCGCATCCCCAACCACCAGAAGATTGTCTGCATAAATCTTTTTTAAGTTTCCTCCTACAGGTACCACCCCCCTGAGCCATCCTATGATTTTTGCATCAGGATAAAATTCACTGATGATAGTTTTTAAATAATCCATGGGGTCTTTATTGGTTTCGATCGTTACCCCGACTCCGAGGTTGGCAAGCCCGCGACCTTTGGGGAAAACCCAGGCGTAGCCGGTGGGTGAATATTTTTCAGAGAAGAGAAAATCCATTCTGTTTGATGGAATCTTCTCATCGTAAACAAGAAACTGAGCGCATTTGTGGACATCCTGATTGGAAACCTCCATATTGAGGCCAAGCGAGGTGGCTACAGCTGAGCCTGGTCCATCTGCCCCTATCAGCAAATCAGTGAAAATTTCATGTACTTTCCCGTCTTTTAATACTTCAATTTTTATGCGTCCGCTCTCACGCTCCGCCCTCAGGAATTTTGTACTGACAGAAAGCTCTGCACCTGCTGCCGCTGCTTTTTCAGCAAGGGTTCGATCAAATATCTTCCGCTCAAGTACAACACTCATATCGTCCTTATATACCTCAAAGTAATCTAAGTCCGGGGCAATGATTCTAAGAGTATCAATTTTTGAGGCAATGAACTTCTCCGGGTTCTCAATTCCGAAAATATTTTTTGTGAGATTAAGCGTGTTTACTGATATACCTTCTGCGCAGAATATGTCTTTTCCAACTTCGCGTTGCTTCTCTATTAAGAGCGTTTTGATACCATTTTTTGCAAGGGTCAAAGAGGCCGCGGATCCTGCAGGGCCAGCTCCGACAACTATTGCAGGATAAGAGTTTTTAAGGTTCATTCCTTTTCCCACTCCGATTTTTAGGGGTTATGCCTTTTCCCAGGAAAGATGTATCCATAACGGGGAGTCTGTATATAATAAAGTCAAACCCATACCTGTCAAGGGGCCGGTGAGCCTGTTCGAAAAATACTTGATTCGAAGTAGGAACATTTGTATTCTTGATTAGCTTCTACCCTAAAGGAGGGCCGAGGCTATGAAAAAATATTCAAGGTTAAAAGACTTATCCTTCAATGACATTGAAAATCTTATCAATCTCATCGATGATAAACTTAAGGAACCTCGTAATAAACGTGGCAGACCCAGAAAATACTCTGATAAATTTATCCTCATCCTCCTTTTTTACAAAACTATCCACAACCTCTCTTTTAGAGACCTTAGATTCTTTATGGTAGAGATATTCGGCTACTCTCCAGCTATCTCTACTATACACTACAGGTTCTCAAAATTATCGATTTCTGTATTGGAGGAGCTATTCAACAGGATAGTATCTGAATTAGTTGGGAAAGAGGTGGAGTTATTTATACCGGATGGCACGGGGTTTGGATACGATGGGATGTACAGACTAAACTGGATGAGGGGTAAGGAGATAAGGGAGGTGAGTTCGCACGTAAAGACAGTGGTAGTGGTGGTGAGGGATAAAGATGGGCGAGATGTAGTATATGGGGTATCAACGGGGCCACCTTACAGCGATGAGAGAAGATTGGTGGAACCATTGATAAAGAGGGCTGGGGTTAGGGCGGAGGTAGTGCTTGCGGACGGTTTATACGGGATGGGGGTCAAGATATTGAAGGAGTTTAAGGAGATAGGGACGAAGGTGATAGTGCCGATAAAGGATGGGGTGTGGAACAGGGTGAGGCATCCGATAAGGAGAGAGGTAATGGAGACATACAAGAGGGAGAGGGAGATGTACAAGAAGAGGTACATAGTGGAGCAGGTAATAGGGAAGGTGAAGAATGCGTATGGTAGGTGTGAGGGGGCGAGGAAATTGGAGAATGCGATAAAATTTGTATGGATGAAGTTTATAGCATATAACTATTGGGTATTGATTAGAAGTTATTTTATTTGTAGATACCTCAGGGTGTTGTGTGGCATAATGGCAGGCTCAATAGTGATTATTGGGTGAAATTTCTCTTTTGCTATTACTCCCCCTATATGAATTTTCGAACAGGCTCAGGGGCCGGTCTCCGTCAAAAATCTCCTTCTCTGCTCAAAAAGTAAGAGTCAAAAGAAAGTCATATCTCTAAGCCCATCCATTCGTATCTTGAGAATATGGTTGGTTTGTGAGTATAATTCTCAAAACTTCGGAGGAGGTTTATTTATGAGAGGGTTTGTTATTCGTTGGCTTGTGTCAGCTATAGCCCTTGCTGTTACAGCCT
>JALXCE010000169.1 GCA_026991055.1 Caldifarciminota bacterium
GCTAAAGAGAGAAATCAAAAGGGTGCTGGAGGAAAAGAGGAAATGAAAGCTATAATCCTTGCAGGTGGGTTTGGTACGAGGATAAAGCCCTTGACGGTGAATACTCCCAAACCCATGCTTCCGCTTGTAAACCGGCCCATTCTCGTCCATGTAATTGACCTTTTGAAGAAGCACGGCATTGATGAAGTGCTTATGCTCCTCTACTACTATCCAGACATTATTAAAAATTATTTCGGCGACGGTTCTGAATTTGATTTGAGGGTCGAATATTTTACGCCTGACAGGGATTACGGTACAGCAGGAGCGGTAAGATTCGCTAAAGATTTTGTTGGAAGTGACCGAACACTCATAATCTCCGGGGACCTTTTGACGGATTTTGACCTTAGTTCATTGATCAAGGACCACATAAACAAAAAGGCCGAAGCCACAATTGGTCTCACAAGGGTCAATAATCCCCTGCAGTTTGGCATCGTCATCACTGATAATGACGGCAGAATCCTAAAGTTTTTAGAAAAACCCACCTGGGGAGAGGTATTCTCAGACACAATAAACACCGGCATTTACGTCTTCGAGCCACAGGTCTTTGATTACATCCCTGAAAACAAAGAGTACGACTTTTCCAAGGATTTATTCCCCTGGATGCTGGAGAAAGGGAAGCCGCTTTACGGTTCTATTTTAACCGGTTACTGGCGAGACATTGGAGATACAGATTCCTACAGATTTGCCCATTACGATGTGTTTGAAGGGAAGGTTCAAATATCGGTTCCAGGCCAGAAGTTAAACCTGATCGGTCGTGACGTCAGAATAGGCGAAGAGGTCTCACTTTCTACAACTGTAAAATTTAAGGGGACGGTGGTACTCGGGAATAACACGAGAGTGAAGGATAACGTTTCCATCAGCAATTCTTCCATTGGCAACAACTGCATCATAGGCGAAAACGTTGTAATTGAGAATTCCATTATCTGGGACAACGTGTTTATTGACGATGGTGCTGTGATAAAGGGAGCTGTAATTGGCAATAGTGTGAGGATTTCAAAGAATGTGAGAGTCCTTGAAGGAGCAGTTATTGCGGATGAAACCACAGTTGGCAAAGATGCTGTCATCAAAGAAGGTGTGAAGATATGGCCAAGAAAGATTGTGGAAGAGGGAGCAGTGGTTTCTTCCAATCTTGTATGGGGTGAGAAATGGAGAAAGAGTCTCTTTGAGGGAGCGAAAGTAATTGGGCTTACCAATATCGAGCTAACTCCCGAATTTGCGGCAAAATTAGGGGCTGCCTATGGCTCTATCTTACCCAAAGATGCATACGTTTTGATGGGCAGAGATTCTCATCCTGCCTCAAGAATGCTGAGACGTGCCTTTATGGGTGGACTTGCATCAACAGGAGTCCATGTGAGAGACGCTCAGATGACGCCTGTTCCTGTATTCAGCTACAAACTCCAGATGTTTGGTGAGATTGGAGGGGTATTCTTCAGACAGTCGCAAGATGACCCACCCTCAACGGAGATCATATTTTTCGATAAAAACGGAATGGAGATTTCACCGGGCACTGCAAAAACTATCGAGCGAATCTTTTTCAGAGAAGATTTCAGGAGAATCCATTACAACGAGAGTGGAATCATTCACACCATTCCTCGCATTTTCGATTTTTACAAAGAGGCGTACATAAAATACCTCAACGTTCGTCAGATCAAAAACAGGCAGTTTAAGCTTGTGATCGACTTTTCACACGGCTCCGTATCACAGTTTTTCCCTGAGATTTTAAATTCCATCGGAGTTGATTTTATCGGGCTGAATGCCTACATTGACACGACAAAGCTTGCAAAACCTGAAGAAGAGGTTCATAGGCATCTTGACCAGCTATCCACCATCTTAAGCTCACTTAAAGTTGATCTTGGATTTTATCTCTATCCTTCGGGCACAAAGCTCATACTTGTTGATGAAAAAGGGCGTATTCACAAAGATATTGACCTCCTACTTCTCCTCTCGTGGCTATTTATTGAAAACTACAAAAATTCCAAAATCGCCGTGCCGAATTACGCTCCCATGATAATTGAAGAATATGCTAAATCAAACGGCGTCAGGGTTGATAGAATTTCGAGCAATCCAAGGGATATGTTTGAATACGCCCACAGGGAAGATGCCGTATTTGTAGGCTCGGGAGAGGGCGAATTCATAATTCCTGAATTTCATCATGGCCCTGATGCCATGTTCACCATTGGTAAAATCCTCGAAATGATCTCAAGCGACTCGATCAAAATTGCGGAGGTTTATGACAGGATTCCACGCACTTCGTTGCTGCTTGAGAAGTTCTCCTGTCCTGTGGACTTGAAGGGCACAGTTATGAGAATGATGAGCGAGGTGGCAAGGTACGAGAAGGCATCCTTGCTCGATGGAGTGAAAATCTTCTATGACGAGGGGTGGGTAATGCTAAGGCCTGACCCTTATAAACCTTACGTTTACCTTTATGTTGAAGGCAAAGACGAGGAAAAGGCGAAGGCGCTAATGCAGGATTTTAGAGAAAAAGTTCTGACCTGGATCAAAATCGGTAAGAGTGAACAGGAATGAGAAACATCGTTGAGATAGGGAAGGGCATCTACTGGATAGGTGAGAAGGTTTCGGGGTTCATCACAAAAAACTCTTACCTTCTGAAAAACGGGGAGGAAGGGGTTCTTATTGACCCGGGCCTCTATCATAAGTCCCTGATGATCAGGATTAGAAAAAAGTGGCCCGGCTTAAAGCTCAAATGGATAATTTATCCATCTATAAACTTTGAGCATTATCCGCTGGTCTGGGAACTCAGTCAGGATGAAATGTTTAAGGATACGAAAATTATCGTTCACAAAGTCCATAAGAAGTTTCTGGAGCCACTTGGATTTAACGATAAATTTCTTTTTATTGACGAGCACGAAGAAAAATTTGGGGAGTACCGTTTGAAATTTATTCCAGTTGAGATTCTCAATTTTCCTGGGGCTTTATTTGTGTTTGTCGAACCGAGTAAAATACTTGCAACCGGTCCCCTATTTAGCTCTTTTTATAGAAGCGAGGAAATTTTTGCTACCTCGGCTGACTATTTCAGCTTTGTGGATGAATTTCACCAGGGCAATTTTATAAGCTCCCGGTATCTCTCATACCCCCTTGAAATTATTGAAAGACTCTCGCCTCAAGTAATTGCCCCATCCACTGGCCTGATGTTCAAGGGTGAGCTTATTAATGAACTTGTGAAGCATTACAGAGAAAATCCCGAAATTGAGGAATCATTTTACGAGGACCTGATTGAAAGGGTCATGGAGATACTGACCACAAGCGTAAAAATCACCGATGCCTTACCGAGAATAAAAGAATTACTGAGGGAGACGGTAAATATAAAAAATCTTGGAATCATGACACTTTTCAACCATGATTCGCCGAAGCTTATCATCCCCCACAGACACGAAAAGGCCAAACTTGATGACAGGACGTACACAGAGCAGATGGAGCGTATAAAAGTATTTCTCGAGAAAAGTACTTTTTATAAATGCAAGGGAGATGTCTTCAAAAAGTATCTCGGAGATGGCCACTATTACCTTTTTTCGCTCAAAGACAGAGAACTTTATGGCGCGTTGATTGTAGTGACCCCTCACGCAATCAGCGAGGATTTGAGGGAGTTTTTTAAGAAACTCAGACCCGCGTTTAGAACTGCTGTTGAACGTGAGGTCATTTACGAAAAGCTTTCCATGGAGGTCGAAAAATACAAGGAGCAGGTCTGGTTTGACTCTCTTACGGGTCTTTACAACAAAAACTATCTCATACGTGAGGCTGACAGGATATTTGGTAGATATAAGAGATACAGCGAGAATTTCTCGCTGGTAATGATGGATATCGACGATTTTAAAAAGATAAATGACACTTATGGTCACATGGTTGGCGATATAGTTCTTGAGGATATTGGTAACATTCTACGCAGGTATTCGCGCTCGGCCGACATACTTGTGAGGTTTGGCGGAGAGGAATTTCTCGCTATCCTACCGCATACAACATCCTCTGGTGCTTACAGATTTGCCGAAAAGATAAGAACAAAAGTAGAGAGCCATCCAATTCATCTGAAGGAGAAAAGTTTCAAAGTCACCATAAGTGCCGGTGTTGCAGGTACTGATTTAGTTAAAAACATCAATAGTTTTGATGATCTTTTAAAATTGTCTGACAAGGCCTTATATATGGCAAAGGGAAAGGGCAAAAACAGAACGGTAGTTTATAGCGATGAAAAGGGCTTTACTTTTTGATATAGACGGCACTTTAATCCTCACCGGTGGTGCAGGAGCAAGGGCTCTCGATAGGGCATTTAAGTATTTGTACGGCCTCGATTACGTTATGGAGAAAATCCATCCTCACGGTAAAACAGACCCGGAGATCGTGAGGGAAATCTTCAACAGGAGTCTTGGCCGAGACCCCTCGCATGCGGAAATGGAGAGGGCTTTAAATTTTTATGTGTATTTTCTTAAATTTGAGGTACGGTACGCTTTAAAATTCCGGGTACTACCTGGGGTGAAAGAACTCCTTGACCGGCTGCAGAATTATGATGAATTTATCGAAGGTCTTGCAACGGGAAATGTGAGAAATGGCGCACGGGTGAAGCTATCAAGACCCGGTTTATGGCAGTATTTCAAATTCGGCGGATTTGGCTCTGATTCTGAGAATAGGAAGGAAATACTTATTAGTGCTATTGAACGTGCCCGCAGGTTGTCGGGAAATTCAGTGAAGGGATTAATCATCGGGGACACCCCGAGAGACGTTTATGCCGCCCATCAGGCTGGCCTGCCGGTCCTCGCAGTAGCCACCTCTACATACACAATTGACGAGCTGAAAAAAGCAGGCGCCGACTTCACCCTCCCTGATCTATCAAATATTGATGAGGTTTTTAAGGTATTGAGGAGTTATTAATTCCACTTGAGGTAATATTCGAAATTTCCACGCCTTAGCGTACAAAAAATGCCGTTTAAGAAGTTACTAATACTTAGATTGCTGTCTATTTACCCGCTCAATGTGCATGCTCAAAGACCAATTTTTGCACATTTTAGCGGAATTTTTTCCCCTCCATCGTGTGAAGTTTACTGCTTCACGCTCAAAACAAACAAAGAGCATTCTGAATTCGAAAGGATTTTTCAAGATGTGACCCCTCACCTAACCTCTCCCCGCAAAGAATTTATGCGGGGGGGAGGAAGTTATGTGTGGAAGTACGTGACAAATTTCTGACAAACTCGGTCCGGGATTAACTGCACTCAAAGGGTGCCTCTTTTTTTGCAAGCAGGGCTTGTACCTAAAAATGGTCCTGAACAATAGAAATCTTCTCCTCGCAAGCTTCACTTGCGGGTTAAAATGCTACCTATCCCCGCGCTTTGGAAGTAGGGCAAAAAACTTTCCCTCCCCCACGCTCTGCGTGGGGGAGGGATTAAAGGGAGGGGGCATTCCGCTTGAAATTAAAAAATTCAAGACGTAAACCCTCACCCCGACCCTCTCCCGCAAGCGGGAGAGGGAGAATAATGGATTTTAATTGAAAAAAATTATGTAACCCCATTCCACCCCAGCCCTCCCTTCCCGAAGGGAAGGGAGGGAGTTCTATAAGCGCTTAAGCCAGCAATGATGAAATTGTCCCGTCCTGATATATGTTTACAGTACAACTCCCCACGTGGATGATTATAAAACTCTTAAAGGAGGTCACTTCTATGCCTGATAACAACAAAAATTACACCGAAGCCCTAAAACTCAAAGTTATTAGAGAATTCGAGGCCGGTGCCTCTATTAGTCATTTACGAAGAAAATATGGAATCCGTGGTAATTCCACTATTCAAAAATGGATTAGAAAATATAGTCACAAAGCTTCAGCAACATCAAATAATAAGCAAAATAACCAGGAAGAAGTGGAAAGGTTAAAAGAAAGGATATCCCAGCTTGAGAAAGCGGTGTTGAATTTAACAGTAGAGAAGCTGGTTCTTGAGAGCACATTAGAAGTGTATGAGGAAGAGTATGGAGCGAGATTAGGTCAAAAAAAAAGGACGCAGATCATCGAGAAAGCGAGGCAGAAAGGGAAGGGAGAGAGAATAAAGATGGAAGCTATTTGCAGAGTTAAAGGGATAAGTCGGCAGGCGCATTATCAGAAGAGGCGCAGAGAGGAGAGTAAGAGAGCAGAGGAAGAGAAGGTATTAACGATGGTAA
>JALXCE010000170.1 GCA_026991055.1 Caldifarciminota bacterium
AACCATTTATTATCCCGTTAGCGATGACTACAGAACGGGGCACATCGAAGACCATATACATTATTTGAATGTTTTGAAACAATGTGGAGATGAGCATGGTGGAGAATATTTCCAGAAATTTGTTTATATGAACTATGCCGCGCCCGATTTTGTACCAACCGGAGATACTATCAATGGTTATGCAGTTTTTCACCCTGAAGTTCCAAAAAATGCCATTTATTTTGCTTACGTCATTCCAAAACTACTGGATTTTTGGGTCTACACTGAGACACCATGGGACCACAGGTTTGAGCGTGATAGCATATATTTTTATGACTTAGGAGAGCCTCTGGGTACATCCTACGACAGTCTTGGAAATCATGTTTATATCAGGTACTACTCACGGGGGTTTGTTGTTGCAGGTGAATGGCAGGAGACGACTCAGGTGCACATTGAGTCACAGTTCATACCTTACGGTATACCTTTTTACGATGCATATGAGCAGCAATGGGATACAACTGGTGTAAATAGTGTGGACTTCCTAATAAGACCACAGTATGACAGCCTTATCGGAAGAATGGCGCCATCCGGTCGCGTTTTCCTCTATGATTTAGATTATACCGGAATTAGTGAACCAAATCCCCCAGGCATCCTGGTCAAAGATGGACTTTACATCCCGTCAAAGCGTGTGAAAAGAGTCAGGATCTTTGATGTAACAGGGCGTGTAGTATTTGACTCAAAAGTGCCAATGGACAGGAAAGTATCTATATCGCTGAAAAACGGCGTGTTTTTCTTAGAATTTATCGGGAATAATGGTCAGATCCTGGCAAAGAGGAAAATTGAAATAATCAGATGAGGTTGCCCCATTCAAAGAAGTTGTTTTCAGTTTCCTCGAGGTGCATCCATTTGATCTCGACGCCACCGAGTACCTCAAATTTTTTCTTAAGATAAACGAGAATATGCTCTCCTGTGGAAAAATCAAGATCATTAACAGTATCGAGGTCCATGTGATTAAGCTCGTCAACTACTCTCTTCATTTCACTTATGATTCCATGGCCATCACCTTTGAAAGCCACTTTCAGCAAGTAGTTATGGCCATGCTTTTCTTCCCCGCATTTGCCATAAACCTCGCGACTTTTCACCCTTTCCTCAGGAAGTTTGTGGGATGCAGAAAATCTGAATTCTAAAGACTTCAAACTGTTTTCTCCGCCATAAACAGCACCAGTCCCCTCACCAGTCTCAACCCTTACAGAACAGAGCTTAACCCCGGGAGGCAAGCCGTTTATGCCGTGAAAAATAAACTCTGCAATGTTCTCAATTGTCGGTGGCCTATCCTTGAAATATGAGAGGTCGTTGAGACACACGTGGTCCAGTTTCTTAATAACAGGATTTACACCTTTTTTTAGGTGTTCAAGATTAATTACCATGCCAGTTTCAGGATTAACCTCGCCTTCCACGGTAACGAAAACCTCGAAATTGTGTCCATACACCTTTCCCTTTTCAGAGGCATAACAGGCTGAAAATCTGAATCTTCTTATGACCTTCATTTCTTCTTCACAAAAAACTTTACGTCGGGACTGACACCCCAGTTATCCCATACATCGCTCGCTCTAAGGCTTAACGTGTGAGGAAGTGAATCAACAAGGCTGTCTGTGGTGAAAAACAGGCTATCCGTGTCTGAAGTGGATACGATGTTTCTTCCGTCCAGTATAAGGATGTAAGTCTTTATGGGCGATTTATCTTTTATCTCAAACTCAG
>JALXCE010000171.1 GCA_026991055.1 Caldifarciminota bacterium
TCATCAGCCGAGATTAGAGAGGCCTTAAAGAGCCCGGTGAACCAGATTGTAGATGCGGTTAAAAATGCACTTGAGAAAACGCCACCAGAATTGGTTTCTGATATTATTGACCGCGGAATCTACCTAACAGGTGGTGGCTCACTTATCAAGGGGCTTGACGAGCTGATTAGGGAGGAGACCAACCTCTACGTTAAAACAGTGGACAATCCACTGGATTGCGTTGCACTGGGTGCAGGTAAAATTCTTGAAAATCTGGAGAAATATGAGAAGGTTCTATTGAAACCACATAAACTCATCTCTCTTTGATGAAAAAAAGTTACCTGATTTACCTGCTCGTTTCCCTTTTATTCTTCATCAAGCCCATTAAAACTTTTTTCCACACCATCCTTGCGGACTCAGTCTATATCCCGGTTTTGAAGGCTGAGAAGTTTGTGGAAGAGTTGACATTCATGCGCTCACAGTATGAGAAGTTGAACGAGCTCTTGCTTCTTTCCATGGGGGAGCTGAGTGAAGAGAAGAGAAAAAGGCTTTATGAGATCTGGAAAAATGGACTTGACACCACCTATATCCTCGCCAGGGCTCTTTATTTTGACCCCTTTGGAAAGGTGCAGAAAATTACGCTCGATAAGGGGAAAAATTCAGGTGTCAGATACGGCTTACCCGTTGTTTACAGGGGAAATCTGGTTGGAAAGGTTTACTATACAACTGACAGGCTCTCTTTTGTGATGAGTCTGTATAACGAGAATTTCAGGGTTGGAGTTGCGGACAAGAGGAGCGGTGTGCTCGGAGTGCTTGCAGGTGGTAGCACTCCCCATCTTTTGTATGTCCCCAAATGGGCAGATGTAAGAGAAGGTGATACACTCATTACATCAGGCATTGGCATTATAAAGGGTGGAATTCCCGCAGGGGTTGTTGATGAGGTAAAAAATTCCTCTGAGGACCAATTTTTCTTCAGGATTAAAGTCAGACCCTTCTGGGATTTTTCATCAACAGGCATATTCGGGATTGTGAAATGAACGCGAAAAAATGGACACTGCTTATACTTTTGCTGGTCTCATCGGCCATAAGGGCCAAAGTAACGTATATCTGGTTACCAGACCCGGTTTTAGTTTTTCTACTTCCCCTGATTTTGCACATTGCTGATGATTATGTTGGTCCGCTCGCCCTTACAGCTGGTATTTTAAGAGATGGATTGTATCTGGATATCCCCTGGGTCTCTCCATTCATTTTCACACTTTTTGGACTCATTTTCATCGTTTATCGTAACTTTGTAAATATTGCCCTGGTCCTGCCCAAGATTATTCTATTCACTGTGAGCATCGTTGTTTATTACGCTGTTTACCTTTATGTCAATGGTCTTGCCCTCTCGCTCTTGTACTTCAGGGCGATCTTATTGACGGTTATCTTTTCGGTTCTGGTCGAATTATGGGTACAGAAAAGGTAAGAAGGCTCATCGTTTTCTCGCTTGTGATCTTTGTGTTTTTTGTTCTCCTCGGCCGATTGTACGATATCCAGATTGTAAGACACGAGGAATTTACAAGCCGGGCCCAAAAGAATTTCCTCAAGTCCATCAGAATTCCTTACAAAAGAGGTAGAATTCTTGACAGAAATGGAGTGGTTCTCGCAGATTGGCGGCCAGGGTTCGCAGTTTATATTCTCAAAAATGGCCTTAAAAAATCGGAGCTAAAGAACCTCCTCGAAATAATCGGACTCAAAACTAATGTAGATAGTCTCTACCAGAAGTTGCTGCAGTATCCTGTTATAAAAGACCTTGATTTTAAAGAAATCACCAGGCTCGAAGAGGAAAGAGACAGGTTCCCCTACTTCGTGGTAGGGACTATACCAGTGAGGTATTATCACTATCCCAGGGTGCTGGCCCATGTTACGGGATACACTGGAGAGGTTACTCAGGCGGAGATTGAGAGGGATAGTACGCTAAAGGTTGGAGAGACAATCGGAAAGCGCGGTGTGGAAAAATTCTACAACCGATTTTTGAGGGGCAAATTTGGTACCCGGTATTTTATGGTGGACGTTACAGGTCAGCTAATCAAAGAGGACCCAATACCGCCCATCAAGCCTGTTGATGGTAAAGACATTACGCTCACCATTGATGCCCCGCTTGAACTGTACATAGATTCCCTGATGAGAGATTACGGTGCCGGAGCGGTTGTTGTTTTAAACATTAAAACAGGTGGTATTCTTGCCCTCTATTCAAAACCATCCTTTGATGCCAACCAGCTTTCGGCCGGGATTTCCTACAAACTCTGGCAGAAGCTTGTGTCTGATAAGACAAAACCATTGCTTGATAGAGCAATATCAGGTCTGTATCCGCCGGGCTCGACATTTAAGCCCGTCTCCGCCATGTTCGCCCTCGAAGCCGGTGCTGTCAGTGAAAACACGGTCTTCAGCTGCCCGGGGTACTACAGATTTGGAAGGAGGGTCTGGTCATGCTGGTTTAAACCCGGTCACGGCTCTCTCGATCTTCCCCAGGCGATTCAGCACTCCTGTGATGTGTATTTCTACCAGCTGGGCTTGAGAATAGGATTTGGGAGATTCCTGAAAATGCTAAAAAAGTACGGGATAGGAGGAAAGGTCGGGATAGACCTACCGGGAGAGATTCCCAGCTTTGTGCCTGACAGTAGCTGGTACAAAGAAAGGTATGGTGCCAATGGTTTCGGACCGGGAAATGTTCTAAATCTCGCCATTGGACAGGGAGAAATTCTTTTGACCCCACTAAAAATTGCCATACTAACGGCCCTCATTGCCAGTAATGGAGTTTTACCACGCCCACATGTTTTGAAGGCTATTGAGGATGCAGACTATATTCCAGGGGATACTTTGCGATGGAAAGTGGATTCATCGGTTTTTCGCGTCATCAAAAAGGGCATGTGGATGGTAGTCAATAAACCGGGTGGCACTGCCTATGCCTCACGCTCAGATAAGGTGATTTTTGCCGGTAAAACAGGAACATCTCAGAATCCACACGGAAAGGATCACGCATTATTTACAGCCTTTGCCCCATATGACGATCCACAGATAGTCGTCACCGTTGTAGTTGAGCACGGTGAGCACGGCAGTCACGTCGCCCCCATTGCGAAGAAGATTATCGAACGATACTTTGAGTAGAGTTGTTATTTATCCTCTTCAGTTTCCACGGTGAAATCATCGAAATACACATAGGAATCGGCCTTTGACCACAGCCCAATTTTTCCTGAAATGGGAGAGCGAGCCCTAAAGTCCACGTATTTCTTCCCATCCAGGAATCCCTGAATCCTCTGGCCTTTTATCACGACGGTAAGGGTATGCCATACATGAGGCAGGGTCTTGACTCTTCTGATCCACTGTACAGGTCTCCTGCGCCCATTTTTCAGCTGAAACAAAACCAGATTATTCTCCAGGGGATTTGCCCTTACCACGAGATAGTCCCCATTTTTCTTGATGTCAAAGGCAATGCCTGCAGCCTGGTCAATTTTACCACTAATTGTTTTAAATCTTACAGTGATTTTACCGTTTTTGAAGTTGTCCAGCTCTTTAAAAATTGAGAGTGGAAAATACCTGTAAGCTTTCACATTATCGAGAAACTCAGCGTATCTCTCTCCGTAGAGAGCCTTTGCCTTCTCAGCAACTCCCTTTGCAAGGGTGCCGCGTGCCCACTTTCGCCCATCAACACAGTATACGACGTTATCTCCATCTTTACCGAGATGCCAATATCCAACAATGGATGAGAAGTGTTTTGACGGACCAAATCCTGATTCATCGTCAAATGTAATTTTTATAGTTTTCGCCCCAAGTAGATTCACAAATATCAGTGCAATCAACAATCTTTTCATGGTATCCTCCTTTTGATCCAGATTGCCAAACCCAGCAAGGGCAGAAGTAAATAGTATACGAATTTTAAATACCACAGCCTCTCCCTTTCAACCACGAGAGGATATCCCGGGTAATCTGTAACATCCGGCTGTGGAATTTTGATCCCGGAAAGGGTTGAGATTATAGAGAATGCCTCCTCTGGACTGTTTGAAAAAGTAGAGTCTGAAATCCATGTGCTGTTATTTTTAACCCTGTAAACAAACAGACCATAGGTGCCGGAATCCGGGAACACAACTTTTACATCCCTTTTTACGAGCAACAACCTGTCAAGAAACTCTCGTCTGTAGTCCACGAGCCGCGAATCTGATTTTCTCAGATGAATATCTATTTCAAGTGGAGGAAGTTTCCCTAATGCAGACCTCACTGCAGGTGGAAACGAATTCCTGTAGCTTTCTGTAATATCTGCTCTGTACCCTATGAATCCAGAGGCAAAAAGTAAAATCAGTCCAATGATCAGGGTGAGGGTTGCCCTGAGGGCGTTCTTTCTTTTAAAGAACTCCATCATGAAATAGGCGATCACAAGAAAAGTGCCAGATAAAATTGCAAGCTTCACCAGCACTCCAGCCGAGAAAATACCTTTTTCGAAAACCCTGAGAAGAGAGGTGAATGTAAATTTTGAAAGATAGAGGATTAATGGAGACGCTGTCGCATCTTTCATAAAATCCAGGACCCAAGATGATAGCACTATGGTCAGCGCAAGAATTGAGGCGCTCGATGTGCTTTTGAGAATCGAAGCCGAGGCAAATGATATTGAAATCACAAGAATTCCATACAGTACGTATCCCGCGAGGAGAAGCGCCATCTCAGCCCATGCAACATGCCCACCGACTGTTATCCAGAAAATAATCGCAAGAGTCGAGAGTGAAAGAGTAAGTAAAACGTAACCCAGAGATACGAAAAACTTTTGAATGAGGATTTTCCCCATCCCGTATCCGAGCTGGGGGAGAAGGGAAATGGTGTTATATTCAAATTCTCTTGAAATCATGGGGATGACAGCAAAGGGAAGGAGAAGGGAGAATACAAGATAAAATCCACCAAATGCAGGCACAAATACACCGGGAACAGGCTCAAAACTTCTTGCGTAGATAGGGTCTTTCAAAGCTGCAACACTTGCCTTGCTGTAAAGGTCAATAGATGTAATGAAGCTGCTTCCGATAAGAAAAGAAGCAATGATGATAAGCAGATAAAATGCAGAGCTTGAAGTAAAAACTAGAATTTCTTTTTTAATGAGGCCCTTCATGCTATTGCCTTTATAAAAACACCTTCGAGGTCCGGGGACCCAAATTTTTCTTTTAGCTCATCAACGTATCCCGAGGTCACGACTTCCCCACCTCTCAAAATGATTATGTAATCACAGATCTTCTCTGCATAACTCAAATTGTGGATGGTTAACAGGAAGTTTCTCCCCTCGTCCTGCATCTTTCGGATAAGCTCTGAAATTTTTCTGATCTGCAGTGGGTCGAATCCGTCAAAGGGCTCGTCAAGTAATGCGTATTTTGTCCTCCTGTGTAATGCAAAGTAAAGCTTTAATCTCTGTTTGTAGCCCTTGGAAAGATGGGAGATTCTTTTGTCCCACACATCTTCAATGCCGAGCCAACTGATCAGGTGTGAGCTTTTTACCCTCGTGGAGTTTTCGACAAACTCAACAAACTCCCTCACCCTGAGCTCGGGGTACATCTCGACAGTTTCTGGAAGGTAGGAAATGAGCTTCAGTCTCTCATAAAATCCTGGATTGGAAACGCCGTCAAGTATCACCTCACCTGTGTCAGGCTGAAGAAAACCAGAAATGACCTTTAGAAGGGTTGATTTGCCAGCACCGTTGGGGCCGACAATAGCAGAAATAGTGCCTTCTGGAATCTGGAAGGAGACGTTTCTCAGCACCTGAACCGGGCCGATTTTGAGAGAGATGTTTTTTATCTGCATGTAAGAAAAAAAATGGGGGGCGATGGCTTCGCCATCGCCCCCCATAATCAAATTAACCACATTTATTCTTACTTACAATCTTCTGACTCTTCGATTATGATTGCTCCGCTGGGGCACTGATCCGCTGCATCCTGCACATCCTCTCTGTCGCCTGTGCACTCCATGCCTTCCTTTACATAGGCAAGACCATCATCACCCATTTCGAACACGTCAGGTACAAGGTCCACACAGATGGAATCTCCTACACAAAGATCTGGATCAATTGTTACTTTGAGTCCCATTTTCTATCCTCCTTCTTGAGTTTTAGTGTGAGAAGTATAAAATCTTTCAAAAGTAATATCAAGTGAAAAGGCCAATTTATCTCTTTTAT
>JALXCE010000172.1 GCA_026991055.1 Caldifarciminota bacterium
CTTTCCAGATAGAAGACGAGATGAAATTACCATTTCTCAAATACATGGTGAGCTGAGGGGATATTTCAGCCGATGGCCTTTCGTTTAAATCCCTTTCCCGTGTGAAACTAACACCTGTCACGAGGTACGGAATTTTCTTGAGGTATAAACTTTTATTAAAGCTAATGTTAAACCGATATCCGCTTCCAGGAACAAAACCGATCTTGCTGACATTAAAAAGTGAATCTATCCTCTCAAAAACCAATGTGATGTCGTAATCTTTATTGTTCCAGCTAACCCCCAAATCTAAGAAGTTCCCTTTATCGGTATCTTCCTCTTTGTAGATTGACCGGCCACCTATCAAGACAGCAGAGAAGTTATGCCATCTAAACTTGGAATCAAAGGAGAATAAGCGATTCTGGGTTTCACTGTGACTGTAATTTCCTATAAGACCTCCCACCTGAAGTGACTTTGAAAGGTTAAAAAGGGGTCGGAAATATAAAAATGTTTCACCTGAATCTGTTTTAACAGCGAGGACACCGGTTCTCAAAATTTTCTGTCTCAATACGGCTTTGGCACCCCAGTCTATGGGAATTTCCCCCATCATGGTGGAGCCAATTGCCCTTGTGTAAACAAGTTTTACAACGGGCATTCCCATCAGAAAAGGCATTTCAAAAATGTCCATATCGTAAACAAAGAACGGTCTTTTCTCTGGTAGAAACCTCGGGTATTTAGATATATTCACATAAAATGGGTCTGCTTCGACATCTGCAAAATCTGGATTTACAGTTAGGTGAAAAGAATTCCCGGACACACTAACTCTGAAGTCTCCCGCTACATTTTTATAAGTTTTGATTTCTTTCTCACCGAAGAAATTCAGGGTTGTATCTTTGCGCCATACAAATTGAGGAATGAGCTGGCCAGTTATATTAAGGGGAGCTTTCACGGTTACATACTCCATTTGAGGGAGTAGATCACCTTTACGGGGTAGTTTGTAGTAATAAATTGCCCTATTTTTGCTGACATTCCTGGAGAAATTTATTCCCCATTGGGTCCTTCTGTTATAGGTGAGAGATTTAAAAGGAATACGCATCTCCACAGTATAAAAAGATTCTCCTACGTAAGACGCAGCCTGCCAGTTTGCATCCCATGATACATCAATTATTCCATTTTTCTGTGTAAAGTCTTCGATATTTCCACCTGCATCAGCAGAGAAGGCAAATACCGTTGAAGGTGACCCAAATGGAGCGATATAGAAGGTAACATAATCAGCAGCCACCATGTCACGTGGTTTATTTTCCACAATTGGTGGGGGACCTGAGCATCTAAAACCCACGTAGATGGCCTTTGAGGTTGTAAATACATAAGCCTCTGTGGAGTAATCTGGAATTTTGTTGTAAACCGGGGTGAGCTCTCTGAATTCTTTTACGTGGTAAGCCTTTACCCACACGGGTTCATTTAGTTTACCATCCAGTTTTATTTCCCCGTCCAATCGGGGGATTACAAGCGACAGCATCACCAGTATCCACATATCTAATAACCCTCCTTTTGAAGCAGTTTTAGAGCATTAATTACATCTTTCTTCTAACACAGGTTAATGCATAGATGGTAAAAATTTACGCGTGTCACCTCCCTGTTGAGTGTATTTGAAAATCTTGCCTCACACTTCGTACGAGGGGAGACGGGAGATTCCCTTTAAAACTTCAATAAAAGTATATCTTCAAATGTATGTTATAAAAGATACGCGA
>JALXCE010000173.1:0-2740 GCA_026991055.1 Caldifarciminota bacterium
ACTGGGAGAAATCACAGTTCAAGGTCTATTTCAAACCCATCAAAGACGTCATCATAAAAGACAAGTACACCGTAATCTTCAAGCTCAGCAGACCTGCCCCTGTTCTTATCAGAGATTTAAGAAGACTCAGAATCATGTCCAAGGAATCAACGGAAAATGCAAAACCTGAAGACATCGCATTCCACCCAATCGGCACCGGTCCATATAAGTTTAAAGAGTGGGTGAAGGGTGACCATATTACACTCGTTGCCAACAAAGACTACTGGGGCCCAAAGCCTTACTTTGACAAGGTTATCCTGAGACCTCTCACCAATGATGCTGCAAGGACTGCTGCACTCCTTTCAGGTGCCGTGGATGTAATCGAGGACGTACCTCTGACAGATGCCGAAAGAATTGCTAAGAACCCCAAATTCACGTTCCTCAAGACCGATGGATTAAGGCTCATCTTTGTCGGTGTGGATGTCGCAAGGGATAAGATTTACAAGGGCAAAACCCCTCATGGTGAGAACCCATTCAAGGATGTGAGAGTGAGGAAGGCCTTCTACTATGGAATCGATGTGGAAGGAATTATCAAATACATCAACCGTGGGTACAACTCACCTGCAAGCCAGTACTTCCCGAGCACAGTTTTCGGATATGACCCAACAATCAAGAGAGCTCCTTACGATCCCGAGAAAGCAAAAGAGCTCCTCAAAGAGGCTGGCTATCCTAACGGTTTTGAAGTCACACTGGATGCGCCCAATGACAGGTACATCAACGATGAAAAGGTTGCCGCAGCCATCGCTGCAGACCTCGCAAAGATCGGAATCAAGGTGAAAGTCAATGCAATTCCAAAGGCAGTCTTCTTCCCCATGGTAAACAGCAACAAAACGAGCTTCTTCCTTCTTGGCTGGTCATGCTCATCCGCAGACGGTGCCGCATTCTTTGACAATATCCTTCACACAAGAGACAAAGAGAAGGGATATGGAAGGTTCAACGATGCCGGTTATTCAAATCCTAAAGTTGACAAGTTGATCGAGGAGCAGGATACACTAATGGATCAGGCCAAGAGAGAAAAGATAATGCACAAGATTACGCGTCTCGCTCTGAACGATATGGCCTACATCCCGCTTTACTACTATGTGAATCTGTTTGCAGCCAAGAAGGGAATCATCTTCACTCCACGTGCAGATCACGTGATGTACTATAGAGATTTCAGAGAGGTGAAGTAAATTTTGTGTTTAGGGGAGGGGCGCCGAAGGCGCCCCTCCCCTAAATTTCCCTTCCTAAAATCTTCCCCCATAACTTTCATCAAAAATATATCGGAGTAAAGCCATGCCTGATTTTCGCGCCATGGGATAGGCTTTTACAAGGGCCTTGTAGCTATCACCGGGAGGAAGGAATTCCACGGTGAATTCTTGAGCCCCTATGGTTACAGCCTCTTTGTCTTGAGGCTTTGCCGAAACTATTCGGATAACTGGTAAGTTTTCCTCTTTATTGGAAGGAACTTCCACTTCCCACACCCAATCGTCAGAGGATAATCTAATGTTTGAACGAATAATCTGTTCGTCTTCTTTGATTTTCGATGCAAAAGGGGTTGAAGCAACGGGTAAAGGCATGTTAGTCACGATATTTGAAAATATCTCAAGCCTTGCCGGAAGTTTATCCAGTGGAAATTCTGGGTCAACTTTTTTGTATGCCTCACCTACAATCACGGCCCAAAAGTTTTCACCCACCAGCCGGTCCAGCATATTCTCGATTGCATCTATTTCATCGAGGCTGGATGGTTCTCCTCGATGTCCAAATCGCATTATTACATGCTGCCCCGCTTCAGGTAGGGTAACATATTCCACCAAAGAAACTTTACCCTGTAGTGCACTGAAGACTTCATTCGCAACTTTAAATATTTCTCCGGTAAGGGCAGTGGAGACGCTGTATAATTCTATCACGTGATTCCCCCTGAATCTTCTCAGTTGAACAACCGAACAATCTTCTCCTAATCTGTGATAGGTTACACCAACCCTCTAAAACCTCACATTTAATGCGGCGTAGAGGCGGGTATTGGGTTTTATGGCGTAATCACTTTTGAGAGGGATTCGTTCCACTCCTATCCATAGGCTAAATGGTTTGATTGTGAAAAGAGAAAATCCGCCGAAAATTGTGAAAATATTATCTACCCCACTGGTATCCTGCTCACTCGAAGGCTTGTTTAAAACGTTCAATCCTACCATTATCCCCTCACCCTCAAGCCCTATCCGGTATTTCTCGACATAGCTGTTTGTGTGAGTTAGAGTGTCTGTCCCGGTAAAAACTATTCCAAAAAGTGGTCCAAGGCGTCCACCAAATCCTGGAATGAGCTGGAGAGAATCATCGATTATATCCCCGTAAAGATAGAAAATGCCTGCGATTTCCTTTAGTCCAAGTGAAACTCTAACTGTGTATGGATGTTGTCTGTTCTGGAGTCCACCATTCTTTATTTCATCGTAAAAAACCTGTATGGCTCCCCTTGCTTCAAAATAGGGTCTGGAGAACAAAGGCATTGCGAAAACGAGAAGCAATAACATGGTCTTTCTCATTTTGCCCCTCCTTTCTATACAGGTACTCCGTAAGTATTTGTCCTTGTTGGCTCAAAAAGGAGTACAAACGTTTCAACCTCGGCTTTTGAGCGATGTGGAGTTCTTTTTGGAATCTTTATCCCCTCGCCCTCCTTCAGAACAAAGGTTCCTTCTTTGGTTTCAATGATGAGTTCCCCCTTGAGCAC
>JALXCE010000173.1:2750-6145 GCA_026991055.1 Caldifarciminota bacterium
CTTCTTCATAAAATTAAAAGAGTGCGCCGCGCAGGAGTCGAACCTGCAACCCTCGGATTAAGAATCCGATGCTCTGCCTGTTGAGCTAGCGGCGCACTTTCAAGTTGGTGATTAATTCTAAATGTTTTCATCTGTTATTTCAACTCCAAGGTCCCTCATCGCCTGAATAAATTGCTCACGATTAGGCGCTTTCCCATGCCATTCAACCCGGTTCTCCATGAATGAGACCCCTTTACCCTTCACAGTGTGGGCAATTATAATCTGCGGCTGTCCTTTAACCTTCTTTGCCCAGTCAAAAGCTTCTTTAATTTCTTGAAAGTTGTGACCATTTATAGTTTTTGTTGCCCATCCAAAGGCCTGGAACTTTCTATCAATTGGAGATGAATCCATAACCTCAAAAATCCTGCCATCAATCTGCAACGTATTGAAATCAAGAATAGCTGTCAAATTGTCCACTTTGTAATGAGCTGCGGACATTGCAGCTTCCCAAACCTGACCTTCGTCTATTTCTCCATCTCCCAGTGCGACATAAACCCTCGAGTCTTTCCCATCAAGCCTAAGTCCAAGAGCCATTCCCAGCGCAACAGAAAATCCCTGCCCAAGAGACCCCGTGGATGCCTCAACTCCAAGGGTGTCAGTCCTTGCTGGATGACCCTGAAGATGCGAATTCACCTTTCTCAATGTCCAGAGGTCTTCATAAGGAAAGTAACCCTGGCGAGCAAGGACGGAGTAAAGGACCGGTGCAGCGTGCCCCTTGGAAAGAACAAATCTATCTCTGTCCTCCCAATCGGGATTTTTGGGGTCGTGCCTGAGCTCGCACCAGTAAAGATAAACCATAATATCAGCCAGCGAAAGTGAGCCTCCGGGATGTCCTGAGCCGGCAAGATAAACCATTTTCACGATATCAACCCGGACATCGTGGGCAATTTTTTTCAATTCCTCAAAATCACAGGTTCGAGACATCTATCAATTTTCCTCCAACTATTGTGTACTTTATTTTAGCGTATAACTCCTTTCCAAGGAAAGGAGTGTTACTCGATTTGGAGTGCAGTGAATCTTTCCTCACCATCCACTTCTCGTTCAGATTCCAGATGGATAAATCAGCCAGAAAACCTTCCTTTATCCTTCCCATTCCATCAAAACCAAAAATTTGTGCTGGTTTTGTGGACATGGCAGCTACAAGCGTTTCAAGGTCAAGCTCTCCTTCCTTTACGAGTTTTGTATAAAGTGAAGAGAATGCTACCTCGAGCTCCAATATTCCGAATGGTGCCTGATTGAGATCGAGTTCCTTTTCAAATGTTGCATGCGGTGCATGGTCTGTGGCAATGCAATCAATAATTCCACTCCTCAGGGCTTCAATCAGGGCCTTGCGGTCTTCTTCGCTCCTCAGGGGTGGATTTACTTTATAAATCGGGTCGTAAGTTCTCATCACCTCTTCTGTAAAAATCAGATGGTGCGGGGTAACCTCGGCTGTGACCCGCAGTCCGGCCTCTTTGGCCATTTCGATTATACTGATAGAGCCTTTTGATGAGACATGTGCTACATGAAGTCTTCCACCTGTCAAACGGGCAAGAAGCACGTCCCTTGCAACTGCAATTTCCTCTGATTCACGGGGAATTCCCTTAATGCCGAGCTCATAGGAAAGTGGGCTTTCATGCATGATTCCCTTTGGAGAGAGAGTTTTATCCTCCGCATGAGTAATGATGGGAAAATCCTGAGCGTACTCTAAAGCCCGTCTCATTACAGACGAATTTCTTACCCAGTCTCCGTCATCGGAAAATGCCACGGCTCCCATTTCAGCCATCAATCTCAGGTCAGCGAGGTCCTCTCCGGCTCGGTTCTTCGTAATAGCACCAATTGGGTAAATTCGGGCAAGTCCCACCTGTGAAGCGCGCTTTACAATGTATTCCACTCTCTCCGGTGAGTCTATCGGAGGTGATGTATTGGGCATGGCAAGAACTGTGGTAAATCCACCTGCAACGGCTGCTTTACTTCCAGATTCTATATCTTCCTTATACTCATAACCTGGCTCTCGAAGATGCGCGTGTAGATCAATGAACCCCGGGAAAACTGTCAGGCCCGAGAGGTCAATTTCTTTTGCACCTTCTACTTTTAAATTCTTGCCGATTTTTTCGATCTTTTCTCCGACTATCAGTAAATCCAGAATTTCATCAATTCCATCCTCAGGACTGAAAATATGACCATTTTTAAGTAAAATTTTATTCATTCTGTGCTCCTACAAGGAAAAGGTAAAGTATTGCCATCCTGATGGCAACTCCGTTTGTTACCTGCCTTAAAATTACATTCTGAACCCGGTCTTTTGCTTCATAATCGAGCTCTATACCCCAGTTTACGGGGCCCGGATGCATGAGAACAGTTTCGGGCTTTAGTCTTTTTAGCCTTTCCTGTGTAATTGCAAAAAATTTTCTGTATTCGCGAATTGATGGGAAATAGGGCTCTTCAAGCCTTTCCTTTTGAATCCTCAGTGCCATGACAACGTCTATTTCGTCAAGGACATCGTCAATATTGCTGACGATCTCCGCTCCAAGATTTTCGTATTCCTTTGGCACAAGGGTCGGTGGCCCTGCAAGGTATATTTTTGCTCCAAATTTCGACAATCCAAAGATATTTGACCTTGCCACACGGGAATGGAGGATGTCTCCAATTATGAGTATTTTAATATTTTCGAGGGTGCCAAATATCTGTCTCATGGTGAGCATGTCAAGAAGGGCCTGAGTTGGATGTTCGTTTGTTCCATCACCTGCGTTTATCACCGTGGCTTTTGTGTGTCGGGCAAGGAGATGGGGCATGCCAGGGGCGCTGTGCCTCACAATATAAAGGTCAACCTTCATGGCATCCACGTTTCTCATGGTGTCAATGAGGCTTTCCCCCTTGACAACCGATGTGCCACGAGTTCCCACACTGATGGTATCCGCTGAGAGTCTTTTCGCAGCAAGGTCAAAGGATGAAAGGGTCCGTGTCGATGGCTCAAAAAACATGTGAACGACTGTTTTGCCTCTCAGAGTAGGAAGCTTTTTATTGGGTCTATCAAGAACTTCGAGAAAGATAGAGGCTTGATCGAGAATGGTGGAGATGAAGTCCCGATCAACTTCTTTAAGACCGAGGAGGTCTTTGAAACCTCTAAAATATCCCATGCTGGCGAAAATTTTAATTTGCACCTGAAAGATTGTCAAAAAGAGGATCTTCGTCAAAAATAATCTACCCGAAAAGATACCGTTTCCTCAAAATTACCTACCACACAATTAATTTCAGGGGCTACCTCCCAATATACTTCTTCCCTGACAAAATCCACTATTTCAAAAAAGGAGGCAACCCCCATGTGTACTTCAATAACCTTCCCAAAAGGACTGATAACCATGAATAATAAACGACTT
>JALXCE010000174.1 GCA_026991055.1 Caldifarciminota bacterium
ATACATTCCCGTAGGGAGATTAATTTGCATCCGACTCTCCTTCATGCCACTAACATTTTTCCTCATCATCAGGCGGCCAGTTACAGAGTAAATCCTTACAGAGTAGTTTTCCGATGGATTCAAATTTGAGACCTTCAGGACTCCATTGAGGGATAGATGGGAAACGTTGATCTTGCTTGCAGTTACTGAATTTTCGCCCACACTCGTTGAGATGAGCTGGGTTCTCCACATTCCCCTTCCGTGTGTTGCTGCCACCACGTAATCGTTGGCGGTGTCTATTTTAATCTCATAAATTGCTACATCAGGTAGTCCATCCAGGGGCTGTGACCAGTTAACTCCACCATTTGCACTGAAATAGACCCCGTAGTCTGTTCCAAGGTAGAGTTGTGGCTCAGGTGTGGAGAAATCTACTGCCAGTGAAAGGCCGCGGAGATTTGATGGGAGATCACCCGAAATATCTGTCCAGTTAGCGCCTCCATCTGTTGTTTTGTAAACCCTACCACCTGTGAAGGTTTTAACCGATAGGTAAACTTCATCAGGATTGGAGGGGTTGACGACTATATCTGTAATACCGCTGGTTCCAAAAGTTGAGCCGTCAATTTCAGACCATGTGCTGCCCCAGTCGGTAGATTTATAAACCTTTCCATCACTACTTCCGGTGTAGATTATGCTTGTATTTGAAGGTGCTATGGCGAGGGAAAGCAGGAACCCACTGCCACCGGTAAGATCCACACTTATTGAGTCCCAGGTGCTACCATAATCAGTGGTTCTCCATACTCTGAAGGTACCCGCGTAAATTACGTTGTGATTTTGGGGATCCATGACCAGAGGGGCGTTTGCCCAGCTTACCCTATCGCCTGAGCTTACCCAGGGCCCTGCTATGTCGTCCTGATAAGCCCCATTGTGATACAGGTAAATGTCCTGCAGCTTTATGTATGTTGTGAAGTAATAGCCGGGGTCATACCAATCGAATAAACAGGGTCCTCCATCGCCGCCTGAAACTTCACTCCAGGAAAGATTGCCGTAATACAATGGAGTTCCGTTGTCCTGTGTGCCACCAAGCAGACTATCAGGTCTCGTCGGGTGTAGTCCCACTGAGTAAAACTGACTTATGCCGAGGCCATAATTTAAATTTGTCCATGAAGCCCCGGGATTTGTGGTTTTCCATACGCCTCCATCACATCCTACCCACAGCGTGCCATCTGACCCAATTGCAAGTGTCTGGATGTCGGGGTGTAATCGTGTTCCATCGCTTGCTATAGTGATATCGCTCCACGAGGAACCGCCGTCTGTGGTCATTACGAGACCATGATATGAAGCGTTATAGGGAAAGACTCCGCCCGCATAGACAATGTTGGGATCTGCGGGGTCAACTATTATGCAATGGTCATAGAAACCCTGAGGATAAAGGTAATCTGGTGTGCCACTCAACTGAGTCCAGTTATCTCCACCATCTATTGATTTGTAGAGCCCAAGTAAATCGTAACTTGTGGAAGCAAAGCTTGCATAAATTACATCCCCATTGCTTGGCGAGACAGCCAGTTCAATTCTTGTAAAACCACCTGCTGGAAGACCGGTGGTGAGGTGTACCCATGAGCTTCCGGCATCTGTGGATTTATAAATGCCATAACCCCAGAAACTCGCGTACACGATGTTGGGATTTGTGGGATTGACTTCCACGTCATTGCAATATGCTCCGCTAATAGTATAATTCCATGAAACTCCTCCATCCCATGAAACACTAACTCCGCCGTTATTGCCCACGTAAATGACATTGGGGTGGGATGAATTCACGACGATTTTTGATATCCTCGATCCTACCTGAGAAGTTGTCGCGATTTTTGTCCAGCTCTCACCTCCATCGGTGGATTTGAATAGTCCATCACCGAAGTAGCAATCGCCACAGAAGTGGAGTTCACCGGTTCCGTAGTAGAGAGTTAAATTATTCGTTGGGTCGATTGTAATGTAGCCTGAGGCAAGAGATGAGAGGTCATCTGTAAGCGGTGTCCAGGTATTGCCGCCATCAGTGGTTTTCCATACCCCTCCCTGGGCACCTGTTATATAAACTGTATTTGGGTCAGTGGGATCAATGGCAATGGATGTTACACGGCCACTTACATTTCCCTGGCTCCAGGGCTCTCCGGTGATGGGCATTGGTCCGAGGAAATTCCAGGCTTTATACGACTGCTGCGTGAATACTGCTCCAATTGGTGCACGGTCAAACTTTGGGGCTATCGAATCCAGGTATTCAGGTGATTTAAACTCCACCTGAACCGGTAGTTGTAGCATTAACACCAGAATTAATGATATCATGGTTACCTCCTATTTCTTCCTTGCAGGGCAGTATTCCCTTATGGGGCAGATATCACACTTTGGCCCCACAGGTTTACAAATAGTCTGTCCAAATGCGACAAGGATGCTGTTGTATTTTTTCCACCATTTCCTGGGTAGTACTTTCATCAAAGCGTATTCTGTTTCTTCCGGGGTTTTGGTGTTCACGATTCCCCATCTGTTTGAAATCCTGTGAACGTGTGTATCCACACAGATAGCATCTTTATCGAATGACTCTGATAATACAAGATTGGCAGTTTTCCTTCCTACTCCCGGGAGCTTTAAGAGCTCTTCAAGGGTGTCTGGAACCTTTCCATTGTACTTTCCAATGAGAATTTTTGCTATTTTCTTGAGGGTTTTCGCCTTGTTCCTGTAAAATCCAACTGGATAGATTATCTTTTCCAGCTCCTTATCGGGAATTTTAAGCAGGTCTTCAGGTTTTTTCACACGTTTGAGCAACCTCTCAGTTGCCGCTGCAGTGACCTCATCTTTTGTTCTCAAACTCAAAATAGTTGATACGAGGGTCTGAAATGGGTCTCGCGTGCGCTTTGATACAAGTGTCACGACAGGAGCTTTCCATTTATCCTTCTCTTTATCGAGAATTTCAAGGACCTTTTCAATAGGGAATTTTTGCTTCATCAAACACTCCTATAAGTTTTTTGATAATCCTGTAGGTTGCTCCCCAGATGGTGTAATCCCCGCACTGGAAAATTGACCAGATGAGGGGGTGGTACTTTTCACATGTGGGGAGGTCTGGGATTCTAATAGTGAAAATTTCTGCCACCTCTTCTGGATTTTTCCTGAATGTCAGGCCACTGTCCAGGACTCCTACGATAGGATAAATCATAAAGTCCGAGAGTCTTGTCTTCTCCACCCGAAGGGCACCGAGAACATGTAAATTGTCTCTTGAAATGCCAACTTCTTCTTCAAACTCTCTAAGTGCGGTTTCAAGTGGGCCCTCGCCCGGCTCCGGCCTTCCGCCGGGAAAGGCTATCTGTCCCCGGAAACTCTCGAGTGTCTCTGCACGCCTTGTGAGGAGTAGTTCAGGTTCATCTCCCCATATTATTGGCACAACCACTGCCGCAATTCGATAGTCTCTATCAAACTTTTCAGGGATTTCCGAAAGGTGCTCTTTTAAAATCTTCTCAAACTCCGTTTTCTTCATGGAACTCCCTTTCGATGAATTCAAGGAACTTATCTACCCGCTTTTTGCCGAAGCCCTCCACACTCATGAGCTCAGCGGGAGTGGCATTTATGAGAGATTTAAGGTTTTTGAATTTCTTTAAAAGGGCACGAGCTCTTTTAGGTCCTACACCGGGAATCGACTCCACAACTCTTAGAACTTCATCCTCCGGGCTGATGGCTTTTCTTTTAAAGAAAAGAGAGCGCATTTCGGAAATATCAATGTTTTCACGAGCTGCAATAGTTTTCAAAAATTTTGCCGTCTCTAAAGAGTTTTCAGTAAATATAACTGGAATGCCGTACCCGATGACGATGATGGCTAGAGTGTGCATTATTGCAGTCTGGGACATCCCCATGGTAGAAAAGAGGTGTTTTCCCTCAATAATGATAAGTGTTTTTTCACTGGCTTCTCTCAGCTCCTGTAACTGGCGCTGGAATCTTTTCCGTTTTATTGATGAGATAAAGTCTGTTACCGTTTTCCTTTCAATAAGAATGCCCGGGGTAGGGGAGTAATCACCTACAGGAAGGCTGGCATAGATAACCTTTACACCGAGTTCCTGCAGTATTTTTGGTACTCTTGATTTCTTTTCCCTAACATCGACTATTACTGTTGCCATCACTCAATGGGTTTGAAGCCTTCGCCAAGCACCTCTCTGACGTGGGAAACGAGCAGAAAGGCATCCGGGTCAATTTCTTTTACAATGCTTTTAACCTTCACAAACTCTTTCCTTTTTAGCACGGTAAGAATGATTTTCCGTTCTTTCCCTGTGTATGCTCCCTCTCCGTGGAGAATTGTGGCTCCTCGGCGCACTTCTTTTAGAATACGCTCCTTTATCTTTTCGTATCGCTCCGAGATTATCATCACCTGTATGGATGTTGTGACACCTTCGAGCACCGTGTCTATGGTAAATGTGTTGATAATAACACCAAGAAGTGCGTACATTCCCACTTCGCTACCGAAAAAGACTCCTGCGAACAGGGTGATGGTAAAGTCCACAATCAAAAGTCCCCACGAAACATCGAGGTTGGTAAGCTTTTTTAGAATCATGGCGATGATATCGGTTCCGCCTGTTGAAGCCTCACGTGAAAAAACTATGGCCATTCCTGTTCCTGAGAGAAAACATCCAAAGAGAACATTCAGAATCATGTCGTTGGTTACCCCTTGTGGGGGAAGGACCTTCGTTAAAACTGAAACAAATGCCGAATATGCGAGCGTGGCGTAAATTGTTTTAAATCCAAAACTTCTACCAAGAATCCTGAATGCAAGGACAAAGAGGATGAGGTTCAGGACAAAAATGGTGTATCCGACGTTTATCCCGAAAAGGTAGTAGAGGATGATGCCAATCCCTGAAACACCTCCGGCTGCGATCTTGTGAGGGATAAGAAAGAGGGCGAGCCCAAGTGAAAGTATGAATACTCCAACTGTTATGAAAAGGTAATCCAGGAACTTTTTCATGATGGAAGTAAAATCTTAAAGCAAATAAGGACAAGTAGCCATCAAATGTTTTTGAAAGGACGAAAGGCTTTGCTTTCGACTAACCCTATGAACGATGTTTGAGGAACCAGGCTGAGAAGAGGAACCTGTTCAAAAATATCACCTCTGTTTTTCTTTTTTGTCCAGCGCAAGTGGTGTGAGTAGAAAAGCGATGCCAAAACAATTTTTCCAGTTTGGACATTATAAGTATCGAAACTTCCTCCCTTCCTTCGGAAGGGAGGGTTAGGTGGAATGGAAAAAATTTGTCAAAAAACGGGCGTATTTAAGAGTATCGTTATTTTGGATACTCTAAGAAGCATTGAACTTACCCTATTCTACCCTGACCCCTCGTTCCCCGAGGAAAGGAGGAAAATTTATAGATTGGTCTGCGATCATTTGTTAGATCGCCTAGATCCGTTGGACCTTAGATTTTTAGAATAAGCTCGCACGGAAGGTGGATTTCACAAAAACATTAATAATCTCTGTGAGTTAATTCTCGAGGAGGGATTCTGCCTCTTCAAAAAACTCCTCCGGAACAAGTATTTTCACCTGGCCGAGTCCATCCACGGTGAGCCCATAGATTTGCCCAATGGCCTCGTATTCGAGTCGGACGGGGATCTCGTTTGACTCGAGTAGGCCTTTGATTATGTGAGCCTCAGGAAGCCCATTAACAATTTTGATAACAACCCAGTTTGCCATAGACGGTGATAATAAGAGCAAAAGCCACAGTAATCAAGGGCAGGAGAAGATGGTTTTGTGTTATGAGGAATTTAAGGTGATGGCCCACGCACTTTGTGCGTGGGCCATCACCTTAAATTGGAACAAATGTTCTTCATTAAAATAACCTTGCTATTTTTCCAATCTTTGTTAAAATATAAAGGTTATTATGTATGTCAAGAGAAAACTGGAAAAGAAAATAATCGAGATGCTGGATATGCCAGAAATTATCGCCATTTTTGGTGCAAGACAGGTAGGAAAAACAACTCTGATGAGACATGTCTATGATACCATCGAAAAGAGTAAAGTGTTTCTCAACTTTGAGGACCCTGAAATCGTGGGCCTGTTTGATGAAGATATTAAGACCTTTGCTCGCTTATATGTTGAAAACAACGATTTTGTCTTTTTAGACGAATTCCAGTATTCTCACAACGGGGGGAAAAACCTTAAATTTTTATACGATACCTATGGCAAGAAGTTCATAATATCAGGCTCATCATCCCTTGAACTTACCGTGAAGCTCCCTTCGTACCTTGTTGGAAGAATTTTCATCCTCGAGCTTTTTCCGTTTTCAATAGAAGAATTCTTTTACTACCGTGGCAGTAAAGAATTTGAAATTGCGGTAGAAAAAGCGACTAAATTAGACCCGATACCGTCTACCATTCACAACAATCTTTTGAAGCTGCTCGATGAATTTCTGATTTTTGGCGGATACCCACGGTCAGTTATCTCAAAAAATTCAGCAGAAAAAGAGGAAGTTCTCAAAAATCTCCTGACTACTTTTCTCTCGAAAGACGTTAGGGGATTCTTCAGAATTTCAAAGGAATATCCGTTTAATAGATTACTGAAAGCACTGGCACTTCAAGTGGGGAGTCTCATTAACTATACAGAACTTTCCGGTCTTGCAGGAGTGTCTTTAAAAGATGTGAAAAGTTACCTTTCGATTCTTGAAGAAGCTTATATAATCAGGCTTATTAGACCATACTTTGCAAATAGGCGTACAGAGATTGTCAAAAATCCCAAGATTTACTTTCTCGACAATGGTCTAAGAAACGCAACTATCCGTGATTTTAGAGAAATTTCCGTTCGTGTTGACGCAGGAGCTCTGCTTGAGAATTTTGTCGGGGCAGAACTTATTAAAAATGGTTTTGAAATTAAATTCTGGAGGTCTAAGGGTGGGGCAGAGGTGGATTTTGTTATAGAAGAGAAGGGAAAATTGATTCCCATAGAGGTAAAATCCTCTGTTGCAAAATCCCCGGGAAAATCTCTCATTAGTTTTGCTAAAAAATACAATCCTGACATAGCTTTTCTGCTTCATAGAGGAAACTTATCAGTGCAGAAGCGAGAAAACACAGAGTTTGTATTTTTGCCAGCCTATCTCGTCCAGAGTATAAAAGAAATGCTTCGAGCATAGCGAAGGTTTTCGCCCAAGTTAAATCGGAACTGCTTGAAAATCTCCCCTTTCCATCCTTCTCCACGCACTTCGTGCGTGGAGAAGGAGACAGGAGGGGGTATTCATCTTATAAAATCAATAATTTTTTTCGAATAGGCTCAGTTAAATTGCCCGATTTTATCCCGACAATACGGCAAAATTTATTTTGATTTTATGTGAACCAATAAAAGTGTTTGCAATCCAAACTCACGTCCATTAGAATTACTTTCAGCGAGCAGGAGATAAAATATTGAGAAATAGATTTTACCTCACATGGAGGGAATCATGATCAAAGCACTTATTGAAATTGGGAGGAGCGTTCGAGATCTGTACCCGATGCCACTTGTAGAAATTCCATATAGACAAAAGGGTACAACAAGTGAGTTAAATCAGTCGCAGAAGAAAAAGAGGAAAGATGAACCCAAAGTACTTGTTGTGGAGCTTCACTCAAATACTGAAAATTTTCTGGAAACTTCGGAAATTTACATTATCGATTACACACCGGACGATGTGCTTGAGAAATATTTCTTCCGTGACAAAACGTCAGCCAATGGGCCTGCTGAATCTTTAAGTTTCAAACTGCCACCGAAACCTTCGACTTTGAGACAAAGGCTTGGTATACTTACGTTATTAGGCTATAAAGCAGATATCGAGACGATTGCAGAGAAAATTGAGCAAAAACTCGAGGATTTTCGTAAAAAGGGGGAAATTAGGCAGTCAACACTCGTGGTATTAAAAATTGACGGTAAATGGCCTGCCGAGAATAAAAAATTAAGGGAAAATTTCGTCAAAAATTTCCTCGAAAAACTCGGTAGTTACAAAGGCAAAGCAATATGGAAAACTCGTGCTGTTTGTCATGGGTGTGGCGAGGAAAAGTTGGTTTATGGCGGAGTGGGAGATTTGTTGAAATTTTATACTGTAGATAAATATGGCTATGCGCCTGAACTAAACCCTAAAATTGCGTGGAAGCAATATGCCCTTTGCGAAGATTGCATCTTCGACCTCGAACGAGGTAAAAGGGCAGTCGATGACTTTTTAAAATGGCGTTTTTACGGTAAGGAATTCTGGTTATTGCCTGTATCTTCGGGAGAACTCAGGAGAATACTGGATAATTTCAAACAACTACACGTAGAGCTTAGCGGCAAACCGTACTTTGAAGGGTTTGAGTCATTTGAAGATAAATTGATTTATGAAGCCTCGAGACAGGAAACGGCTCTTTCATATCATTTTATTTTTGCCGAGGATGATCAACAGGCAATCCGGATAAGGCTCCACATTGAAGAAGTTTTGCCCTCTGTTTTAAGTCAATATGTAAACACGAAAATTGAGCACGAGCAGGAATTTAGACATTCGATTTATCAGGTAGTTTCTAATACTAAAAACCTTTATTTCAATTTCTTTTCCTCACCCAGTTTAAGGGCTAATAAACAAAGACCGGGCTTTACGGATGAGGATTTTTATATGCTCGTTGATAAAGTTTTTAGGCGCTCTCCTGTTGACGAAAAATATTTGATTTCAAAGGCCATGTCCCGGATTAGCAAGGACATGGTGGAAACAGAAGAGCATGGGAAAATTCCTTTATGGCCTGTCCTTGAAACGCTCCTTTCACTTGAGTTTTTACTCAAATGGGGCATACTTAAAAGAAAAACTGGAGGTGTTGTTATGAATACACTACCTTATGAAGAGTTTTTTGAGAGGCACAGTGAGTTCTTTAACCATCCTGCCAAGAGAGGGCTTGTTCTCCTTGGTGTCCTTGTTCAGAATTTTCTTAACTATCAACACCATTTGCGTGGCTCAACACCATTTATGAAGGTGTTAAAAAATCTCATTCTTGACCAGAAGGATGTGCAGAAAGTATATGTCACTCTCCAAAATAAGATGAATGAATATGAGATAGGACATTGGTGGCCTGAGCTTCGTGAAGGGGTGAGTCTGAGCTTCATCGAGGCAGGTGATAAGTGGCCACTTTCACCAGAAGAAATCGGATTCTACATTGCAGTCGGTATGGCATTACACTCACATCCTGCGTTTAGAAAAGAGGAACATGAAGAACAATAAAGTGCTTGAGGTTATAAAACACACTGTTAAAGATGAACTTAAAGCTCATGGTTTTGAAGTCCGTAAGATATTGTTTTTTGGAAGTAGGGCAAGAAATGAAGCAAAAGAGAACAGTGACTGGGATACTTTTGTGATTGTTGATAAACCAATTGGTTTTGCAACAAAGTGAAAAGTGGCAACAAAGATCCGTCGAAGACTCATTAAGAAAGGTATTACAATTGATATAATTGTCCAACCTGAGTCGGTAATAGAATCTCAAAAGGACAATGTTGGATATCTGACCTATTACGTGATGCGTGAATGTGTTGAGATATGAATGAATTGACTTCAATTGTTGTAAATCAACTTATCAACATTTATAGAAATGGAGGTAAGCTTGATAATTCCTACAGAAGATAATTTCATAGATTGGCTGCTAAGTGGAATAAAAGAGTATTTTTGGAGATTAGGGTATAGAGTAAAAACTATCTCTATAGGGCAAGTTAAAGAAAAACAATGTCCTGTAGATAGAGTACTTGCAATAGGCAACAAAATTATAGGTCTTCAATGTAAAAGGCCAACATCGTCCAACCCACCATTCAAGTATGATTTGAGAGATAACCAGCATGAGTTGATATCAAAATCCAAATGGATTTTTTATTGTTTGCCTGATTTCATAGACTGGAGATTTCAAGATGTCGCATTATTTCATTTCAAATTTGCCCGCGCATCTGAATTAAGAACCAACAAAAATAAAATTGTTTCTGTTAATAAATATTACCGATGGGGGAGTTTTGTCCAAGCCATATTCTCGTGCAATGAAGGTGTCGAAGTAGAGAATGTTGAAAAAATCATTGATGAAATCCTTCAAAACCCGGAAAGTATTTATTTATCTCTTAATTATAGGGCTGAGGAATTGTATATAATCAGAAATATTCCTTACGAATCGTTTTTGGAAAGTGAACCAGCTTGATTATTTAATCATTTTGAAGGAGGTGCACGATGAATTATCTCAAAAATAGGTCCGAGTTTTTGTTCATCTATGATGTCAAGGATGCCAATCCAAATGGCGATCCACTGGATGAGAATAAACCAAGGGTTGATGAAGAAACTGGCCAAATTATTGTTACCGATGTGAGACTCAAAAGAACCATCAGGGATTATCTATTAAAACTAATAGATCAAGGAGATAGCCGAGTGGCGGGACAAGATATTTTTGTGAAGGAAGTCCGAGATGAAGAAGGGTATCTTTTCGATGCGAAAACCCGAGCTCGTGAGTTTGTTGGTGAAAAGCAGGGAGAATTTTATGAGCTTAAAAAGATTGTTAGGACAGAGATCCCTAAGCAATGTTTAGATGTGAGACTTTTTGGTGCTGTGATCCCGATTGAATTTAAAGTTAAAGGAAAGAAAACCGGTCAAAGCGGTTCGGTAATTATGACAGGACCGGTTCAATTTCGATTTGGCCGTTCATTACAAAGAGTCGAAATAAACCATATTAAGGGAACAGGTGCATTTGCTGATAAGTATGATGAGAAGAACAAGAAAACCCAGTTTACCTTCCGTGAAGAATGGATAGTACCTTATGCCTTGATTGCCTTCCACGGCGTGGCCAACGAATATGCTGCAAAGGAAACTCGTCTTACCGAAGATGACCTTGCCCTTATGGTAGAAGCGATGTGGAATGGCACAAAGGATTTAATCACTCGTAGCAAATTTGGCCAGATGCCAAGATTACTGCTTAGAATAGTGTATAAAGAAGGTTCAGATTTCTATATTGGAGACCTCGATAAACTCGTCACATGGGTTCCCAAAGACGGTTTTCGTGAAGAGCAGGTTCGCGATATCACCGAAGGAACACTTAAAGTAGAAAACCTTTTAGATGCTATTGCTAAATATCAAGACAAAATTGATCACATAGAAATTGCCGTTCACGACCGACTTGTTACAGAGCCAGATATATTGATGGGGCTGAAAGAAAAGCTTGGTGAGAATAAAGTTACAAACCTTGGACTGTCATGAGGGTTATATCGTTTAAAATCTGGGGAGATTATGCACATTTCAGACGGCATTATTCAACAAGTTCTCCTTTGACTCACTCAATTCCACCACCGAGTGCGTTGCGCGGACTTGTTGGCGCGATCATGGGGTACTCAAGAGGCGAGTATCCAGAAAAACTCGGACCGGAGGATGCAAAATTTGGCGTTAGATTACTCCAGCCTGTCAAAAAAATCAGACTCGGTGTTAATTACATGGACACGAAAGATGGCTCATGGGTTCAGCTTGATTGGAATAGTTTGCGTCCAATTATCGAAAAGGATACACATGGTAACCTTAGACTACACACCCAGGTCCGAATGGAATTTCTGAAAGATCCAACTTTTGAAATATTTTTCCACCACAATGACAATTCATTGATGGACGAACTGGCTGATAGGTTAAAAGACCATCGCTTGGTTTTCACTCCGTATCTCGGGATTACCGAATGTATCGCAAATTTTGAATTCCTGTGGGATAGGGATGTAAGACCAGTTGAAGGCCTCATGGAGGTGGTGAGTGCATTCAGCCTGGACGCTGTTAAGGATTTTAAACTTAATGGGGGTATGGGAATTGTCAGAGAAAGGATTCCACTCTTCATTGATGCGCAAAGAATTAGGTCTGCAAGTCGTGAGGTTATATTTAATCCTTTTGCGGAACCGATTTTGGCCGAAGTTGAGGGTACATTTGCTTACCCTGATGAAGCAAATAAAGCCTTTGCCTTTCTCTGATTATGTCGAATCTTGAGTCGCATCCGGGAATACCACTTGAGAAACACTTAATCGATGTAAAAAATCGTATTCAGTCTTTTTGCGATGAGATGGAGATTTCGGATGAAATATGTAAGGTAGCTTATCTTGCTGCCCTCACACATGATCTTGGTAAGGCCACAGCTTATTTTCAAAGGCATTTAAAAGGTGAGCGCATAGACCCTTTTCTTTCAACACATGCACTTTTATCATCAGTTCTTGCAGTATGGCACTGGAAGGACCAGATTCCACCTGAATTAAGACTACCGCTCTTTATCTCTGTAAGGTCTCATCATTCCAATCCTTCAAGTCCATCAAATATGGTGGACCCAAAACATGAATGGAAAGACCTTGAGAAGCAGGTTAAATCAATCGATCCGGAGCAATTTACTGACCTGCTATCTTCAATTGGTCTTCCCTACAATCCCCATGGAGACCTTTTACCTTCTTTCCAGAAATTCAGAGAAGAATTTACGTGGTCACCTGAGGTTGAGAATACAAGAGGAATCAATACTTACTTTACCACCAATCTTCTCCTCGGTATGCTGGTGGATGCGGATATCAGGGCTGTGATCGGATTAAATGCGAATGGAAACAGGGTGGAAATACCATCTGACATTGTTGATAGATTCCTTGAAAATCTGAGTAGTGAAGCTCCGATAAATTCATTAAGACAGGAGTTTTATCGCACAGTTACCGAAAATATCGAGATTTTGGGCCTTGAAAACCAATTCCTATCTATCACTGCCCCTACAGGCATCGGGAAGACGTTTGCGGGCTTCTCAGCCGCAGTGCGGTTGAGAAACATGATTTTCAACCAAACCGAAAGACTCCCGCGCATCATCTACGTCCTGCCTTTCACGAGCATTATAGACCAGAATTTTGAAGTCATTAAAGACATCCTAAACTTTGCAGGGATCGAGGATAGCGTTTTACTGAAACATCACTTCAGGGCAAGTCCTTCGCAATCCACAAAAGGAATTAAAGCTGAAGATGTGTGGAGATCGCTCGAAGAAACCGCAAATTTGAGGAACCGAAAGGGAGATGACCCGTTAAAACGCTATGAACAGGCTCATACCCGTGTGGAGACATGGGATGGAGAGGTCATAATCACTACCTTCGTCAGATTTTACGAAACACTTTTCACAAATCGTCGCTCCGAGATGCGAAGACTCCACAGACTTGCAGGTAGCGTGGTCATTCTTGATGAAGTTCAGAATATCCCTGTGAAATACTGGGAGGCAACTGAAGAGGTCCTTAAGTTCCTTGCTGATAGCTGGGACACACGGTTTATCTTGATGACTGCCACAAGACCGGCTTTGCTTGAAAACGCAAAGGAGCTTACTGAACCTCACAAAAAAGCCTTTTTTAACAAACTTTCAAGGACAAAACTTAACGTTGAACATGAACCTGTTCCCTACCCAAAAGTTGACCATTGGCTAATCCCAAAAATTCGCTCCGCAAAAAGTTTTATGGTAGTCATGAATACCATTCGCTCAGCCCAGGAGGTGTATGAGGAATTAAGAAGCCAGCTTGATGATTTCAAACTCTATTTTCTATCAGCTTCGCTAATACCAGTACACCGCGAAGCACGTATCAAGGAGATTAAAGAAAGGCTCAAGGAGGGCCACAGAATCGCGCTTATCACAACACAGGTTGTTGAAGCCGGGGTTGACCTCGATTTTGATATTGTTGTAAGGGACCTGGCACCTCTCGATTCCATCGTTCAGGCAGCGGGACGTTGCAACCGGAACTCTCAAAAAGGGACGGGAGGTGAAGTTTTTCTTGTCAAACTTAATAACCCCGAGCACGACGAAAGACGTCTTGCCTATTATATTTACGATGCAGTGCTAATAAATACAACCGAAGAGGTCATTGGCAACCGTTATGTGCTGCCAGAAAATGCCTATTTGACGCTGGTTGAGGATTATTTCAGCAAGTTACGGTATGAAAGGAGGAAAGCTCCTGATAAAAATTTACTCACAGCCGTTAATGCCTTAAATTACGATGGAATTGGAGGATTTTCCCTGATAGAACAGGGACCTCCTCAGATTCCCGTTTTTGTGGAATTTGATGAACGAGCAAAAGAACTTGTAGAAAAACTTAAAAAACTTGAAGAAATGCCTGCTAAAACCTATGATGATCGAATGAAACGACGCACAATTTTCAGATCAATTGCTCCTGATCTCTGGGGCTATGTGGTTAATGTTCCGCTGGATGTGGCTGCCGGAGCCGGTGTCACACAACTCCCTTATGCTACAAACTTTTTTTGTCTCCCCAGTGATCACCCAAATTTTGATGAAATCTATCGAGAGGATACGGGATTCTCGAGAAAAATTGAACACATGACATGGTTTCTATGAAATTTATAAGTCCACACGTTTTCCAGGCATACATGACATGTCCACGCGAAGCCTGGCTGGAATATCACTCGGTAACATCTGACCAGGATCACGAATACCTTGCCCTTGGCCGTCTGATTCACGAAAGGTCTTATGAAAGGGATCGAAAGGAGATTTTTGTTGACCAGCTCCTTAAAATTGACCTCTTTCGAGGCGAGCTTGTTGCTGAGGTGAAAAAAACCTCCCGTCACATCGAAGCGGCGAAGTTACAGCTTGCCTATTATCTCTATTACCTGAAGCACGAAAAAGGCCTGACATTTGAAGGAATTTTGCTTTTTCCGAAGGAACGAAAGACCGAAAAGGTGAAACTCACAGAAGAGCTGGAACACAGGATTGAAGAGATACTGAGACGTATGACTCCCATGCTCCTCAAGGATGAACCGCCGCCTGCCAGAAGGATTAAATACTGCCGAACATGTTCTTTTTTCGAATTTTGCTGGTCAGACGAGGGGGAATAAGTGGGAAAATTCATAAGCCGACCTTATCATAAAAAGCGGAGGGAAAAGTGAGAGCCGCTCTTATCTGCGACATAAAGGGTTCGAGAAATATAGAGAACTGGAGAGAAATCTTCCTTAAAATCGAAGGAATTCTCCAGGAGCTCAATAAGTACCTTGGCAGGAATCTGTTTCTCCCCTTTGACTTCACCGTAGGGGATGAATTTCAGGGTGCTCTTATCACTCCCCGGCTAACTTACGAAGCGATTAAGTTTATGAAGGTCCGCATGCCTGTTGATTTTTACTGTGGTGTGGGATTCGGCTACATTGACACAACGATAGTGGACAGGAAAAGCCTGAGAGGTGATGCCTTCTATAGGGCAAGAGACGCAATAGACCGCGCAAAAACCCTGAAAAGACAGGTCCTTGTAAATTCCGCAAGTGAAGATTATGACCTTGTGATAAATGCCCTCCTTTTGTCTGTAGAAACCATTGAAAAAGACTGGACAAGAAGACAACGGGAAGTGGTAAACTATCTTAGACTAAATCCCGGAATCACCTACAAAGAAATAGCCGAACACTTCGGTGTATCAAAGCAAAATATCACAAAAATTATGAAAAATGCACGATTTGACACATTAAAGGAAATAGAGACCGCAATAAATACACTTTTAAGAATTGTAAACCATAACCGGTTTACTTTCAAAAGTAAACCAGAATAGGTTGTCAACATGTACATGGCATTTTTGATAGTGATTGCATACATGATTGCCATTTTTGTGGGGCATTTTTTCACGAAGTGGGTGCTCGGGTTTCTCGAATTCAATAATCAATCCTCAGGGATAGAGCGGGCAGGAATGTTGATTGGATTTCTGGAGCGTGCACTGATCGTAACGTTTATTTTGATGGATGCTTACCAGCTCATTGGATTCGCGATTATGGCAAAATCCATTGCAAGATTTGAAGAACTAAAAAAGCGGGAGTTTGCAGAATATTTCCTGGTAGGAACTCTGACAAGTACACTTTTCGGGGTCCTCACCGGCGCAATACTTGTTTATTTCCTCCTATGAAAAAGGCGCTTTACATATTTTCCAGTGGTGAGATCAGAAGGAAGCAAAATACGCTCTACTTTGAGCGAAAAGATGGCAAAAGGAAGTATATCCCCATTGAGGCGACGAGTGAGATTTACATTTTTGGGGAAGTTTCACTGAACAAGAAGCTCCTTGAATACCTGACCCAGAAGGAGATAATTGTACATTTCTTCAACCATCACGGTTATTACGTCGGGACCTATTATCCAAGGGAGCACTACAATTCAGGAATGATCATCCTCAAACAGGCTGAGTTTTATCTGAATGAGGCAAAAAGGCTCGACCTCGCTAAAAGGTTTGTCAAAGGCTCAGTCCGAAATATTTTGAAAGTTCTCGCGTATTACAACAATCGTGGTGTTGACCTGCAGGACATAATATCCGTTATAAACCGGCATTTCGAAACTATTTCTTCAACCGGTTCTGTGAACGAGCTTATGGCCATTGAAGGTAATGCAAGGGAGGTTTACTACAACAGTTTCGATAGAATTCTAAATAATCCCGAGTTTGAATTTGGCTCGAGGACGAGGAGACCGCCGGGGAACAGGCTCAATGCCCTCGTAAGTTTCGGCAATAGCCTGCTCTATGTTCTCGTACTTTCGGAGATTTACAAAACTCACCTTGATCCGAGGATCGGTTACCTGCATTCCACAAACTTCCGTAGATTCACGCTGAATCTTGATGTAGCTGAAGTCTTTAAACCTGTGCTGGTTGATCGCGCAATTTTCTATCTTCTGAATAAGCGAATGCTCAAGCCTTCCCACTTCCGTAACGAACTTGGAGGAATTTATTTGAAAGAGAATGGCCAGCGAATTTTTCTCGAGGAATGGGAGAGGCGACTTTCAACCACGTTGAAGCACAGGGGTCTTGGGAGAAACGTGTCATACAGGCGTTTTGTGAGACTCGAGCTCTACAAGCTTGAAAAGCACTTTTTAGGTGATGGAGAGTATCATCCCTTCGTTGCGAGGTGGTGATGTTTGTCATAATGGTCTATGACATCTCGGAAGAGAGGGTTGCAAAGGTTCTTAAGACAGCAAGAAAGTACCTCAACTGGGTTCAGAACTCAGTGCTTGAAGGAGAGCTGACCCGGGCCCAGCTGGAGCGCCTAAAGGCAGAGCTTCACAGGATAATCGATAAGGAGACTGACTCCATCATATTTTACAAATTCAGGACAAAGAGCTATTTTGAGAGGGAGTTGATGGGAATAGAAAAGGCCGGTGGAGAAAATTTCCTGTAAAGAGGTCAAGAAAATCAGGAGGTAAGGAATGATGTTGGGATTATTTTTGTTACTAATGCTGCTCCCAAAGGGGAGTGAATTGGGGCTCAATGGAGTAGAGCATTTCACTCTGAGGCCCCAGGTAATGGTGCTGGATTCTCTGTATGTGCGGTGGGTTGGAGCGTGGCCTTTTGGCCCCGAAACTCACGCAGTAGCGGTAGACTCAAGCAGGAATCTGGTATTTCTTGGCGCAGGAGGAGGTGTATATATCCTTGATTTATCAAATCCTGGCAATCCTGTTAAAGTCTCAGAATCTATTCATACACCAGGTTTTGTAAAAGGTTTGTGGTATGAAGGTGGTTCTCAAATTCTGTACATAGCAGATAAAACCCGGGGATTATGGATTTTCGATGTCTCAGACCCATTAAATCCACATGAGTTAGGGCACTGCGACACGCCCGGATATGCACAAAATGTGGTGGTAGCGGGGAACTATGCTTATGTAGCCGATGGCATGAATGGTTTAAGAGTGATAGATGTCTCAAATCCATCAAATCCTCGAGAGATTGGATACGGGGATATATCAGGATATCCTGTAGATGTAAAGATTATGGGAGAATATGCGTATGTGGCCGATGGAGATTCTGGACTTATAGTGATAGACGTGTCCAACCCATCAAATCCCCATGAAGTGGGGAACTACAGGATAGTAGGAGGTTCCCATGCCATTGCGGTATCCGAAAATTATGTGTATATAACTAATGGTCAGAATGGCTTACGTGTGATAGAGGTGTCCGACCCAACAAATCCTCATGAAGTAGGATACTGTGATACGCCTGGATGGGCAGGAGATGTAATAGTATCCGGGAATTATGCGTACGTTGCTGATGGTGGTTTGGGGGTCAGAGTGATAGATGTGTCCAACCCGTCAAATCCATATGAAGTGGGGTACTATGTAACTCCGGGCAGGGCCATAAATGAAGCAATCTCAGGAAACTTTTTATACGTGGCTGATAGAGATTCTGGCCTCAGGACGATAGACGTTTCCAATCCTACGGAGCCATTGGAGGTAGGACATTACAACACACCAGGGATAGCATTAGACGTTGTGGTTTTGGGAAACTATGCGTACGTTGCTGATGAAGATGGAGGAATCCGAATTATAGATGTGTCCAATCCATTAAGCCCCCTTGAGGTGGCATATTATAATACACCTGGACAAGCTGTAGCTGTAAAAGTTGTGGGAGAATTTGCGTATATAGCTGATGGACCTTCGGGGCTTAGAATAATAAATGTATCCAATCCATCAGAGCCCCACGAGGTAGGATACTTCAGTAAACTGGGATTCGCAACAGATGTTGATATCTCAGGGGATTATGCATACGTAACCGGTTTGTTTTATAAAATTGAGATTATAAACGTATCTGATCCTTCTAATCCCTATGAGGTAGGACATTGTGACATTCCAAGTGTTGGCAGGGCATTAAAGGTATCAGGGGATTATGTGTATGTAGCCACTGATGATTCTGGACTTATAGTGATAGACGTGTCCAACCCATCAAATCCCCGGGTGATTGGACACTGTGATACACCAGGATGGGCTTTGGGCATATCAGTTAGTGGAAACTATGCGTATATAGCTGATGGAGGTGCGGGACTTCAGATAATAGATATCTCTGACCCATCAAATCCCTATCAAGTAGGAAACTACGAGACACCAAGTTTTGCCTGTGATGTATCAATTTTAAATAACTATGCATTTGTGGCTAATAGCTGGTTTGGGCTTCAGGTGGTAGATGTATCAAATCCGTCAACTCCTCGGAGAGTTGGTTATTACCACACACCGTATCAGGCCGTGGGTATAACAGTTTCAGAAAATTATACTTACATTGCTTGTAGGAATGCCGGGCTGCAGATTCTGGAGTTTACCGGCATGGACGTGGAAGAAGATCATCAGCCGCAAGACCGTTCCATTCGCCTAATTCAAATGGGTAGCAATAAATTTCGCCTATTATTGTCTAAACCCCTCGATAAAGCAGCAAATTTCATCCTTTATTCCTCAAATGGAAGAAGAACTAAAGTGTTGCGAATGGAATCGGGAGTCAGGGAAACAACATTCGATCTTTCAGGATATACATCAGGAGTATACATTCTTCAAGCCCCACAGTTTGCAAAATCTTTCCGCATCATTCTTATTCGTTAAATCTATGTGAAAAACGTGCTATCTGATTTGAATTGGGCCTAAGGGATGATAAAAATTTTGCATAAATTCGTACTGACTCAGGGTTGATGAATTAATTATTGGGCTTTGAAATGTCAAAAGAAAAAATTACCAGACTGACATGTGGAAAGATGCAATTATAGTCCAGATTGAATACACCAGTGCGGTGAACATATATAAGCCTGAAATAATATTGTTTTTCCCATTCCACTCCAACCCTTCTTTTACAACGGGAGTAGAGGGTTCTGTCGCCGTTCAAACCAGGGAAGCAGAGTGAAACTTTACCATAAAGCTAAGAATCTCCACTCCCTACTTTGAAAGAGGGGAAATTTTCCCGCTGGTCTTCTAAGAGAATAAGCTGGTAATGAAAATACATTAAAAAGGTGCAAGTAAAATTTGGGATTTCTCGAATAAACTCACCCCCCCTTGACAAATCATGGGATGGCATTTAGAATAATTCCAAGTTAAAAGAAACTAAAAAGGAGGTAGTAAAATGGAGACAAGAATTCCTCTCATAGGAGAAAAATTCCCGGAGTTAGAGGTAACAACAACACATGGTAAGATTAAGTTGCCCGACGCGTACGAGGGCAAGTGGTTCATCCTCTTCAGCCATCCGGCTGACTTTACCCC
>JALXCE010000175.1 GCA_026991055.1 Caldifarciminota bacterium
TTAGCGAATTTTGATAATCTTTACTTTTGAGTTACCGTAAATGGCGAAGTAAATACCGGGAGACAGGTGTGAGCCATTAAACGTCAGGCTTCGCGCTACTCCAACGAGGCGGCCTGTTGCATCAACAATTTTCACTCCCTGCCTGTTAAATCTCACAATTCCCCTGAAAACGGTTGATGAGGCACTAAGCGGCGAGGCATGATTCCAAGATGATTCGGCTACCCTTACAACACCACCTGCCTCTGTGAACCTTCTTATGAATTCTTCCTCATAGGCATCGGCAATTCTGCTGTTATATATGATCATGATGTTTTCATCGTTACTGGAGTTTCCACTCACGGTCCAGTTCATCGAGCCCGTTTCCACGATAGAGTCATCAACCACCATAAACTTATGGTGGAGGTAATAGTATCGGGGCCTCGTACTATCCTCATAGACCTGTGCTCCATGGGACTGAAGAAGCTCAAAGGTCCTCCTGCTGTAGTACATACTTGAGTGTTCATAGACACCCCGTATCCTTACGCCATTGTCCAGCCTATTGGCCATTGCACTGGCAAGTGACATGTGAGTGAAATAAAATATGTTGAAATCAATCGAAGTCTTTGAGCTTTCCGCAAGGGTTATCAGAAAATTGATCGGCGAATCCTGAGGGGAGAAATAGACGTCAATTCTTGTTCCGTTGACATAAACCGTGTGAAAAGGTGTTGTGTCCTGCTTGTCTCGCCCGGTACGGGCGTCCGTTGGATCTGGCATATAGGTTGTATCACCCCACATCTGGTTGAACTCGGCTTCAAAAATTCTTGCAAGAGAATGACTTTGAACCACAACTGCATTATCGGCATGAATATAATTTGATGCGTTATAGCTACCATTCCATACGACATCGTTAGAGGTATCACTGTCCCAGTAATCTATCACCATAAACTTGTCATGCATGATGTGGTCGGTAGCATTCCTGTCGTTGAATTCATCAACCACAATTATGCCGGCATTTCTCAAAGCTTCTGTTCTATTAAAGTAATTGTGCTCCGTTATTATTCTCACCTTTACCCCACGGTTATAGACGGAGAGAATGGAATCAACGACCTCTGGCTCATAGACCTGGTGGAATGCCATGTCCAGTGAATATGTGGCTCGCGAAATTGTAACAGCAAGCTTATGAGGAAGATTGTCTCTTCCAAAGAAAACCTGTATCTGCGCCATCAATAGCGTAGCAAGTATAAAATTCATCAGGGGAATACCTCCAATGAAAGTAGTTTTTGATTATACAGCAGATAGGGCGTTTATATAATCGAAATTTGTAGCAGGATTCGGGTTAATTCCAGAATGTTTCCTGTATGTGGGAACTCGTTAAAAGATTACCGGATTTTCCGGTGCTTATCAATGAAAACTATATTTTTGACCAGACAGGTCAATGAACCTTATTAAGAGTTTTCCGCTGATTTTAAAGAGGATTTTTTCAGGCCTTTGTGCTGTCTATCTCAGGCTCGTATTTTGAAGGACACTTGGTGAGCAAATTTTTGGCTTTGAGGGAGTTAGTAGATTTGTGATAAACTCCTTCGACCACAACTGAGATGCCTTCGGAGAAGGCATCTGGTATAGGACCTGTGTAATCTACGTGGACGGAGTCACCGTTTTCTGTGAGGGTAAAGGCGAGGTGGTTGCCGGCTCGGTTAACCGAGCCGGCAACCACCTCACCCGATACTTTCACATAC
>JALXCE010000176.1 GCA_026991055.1 Caldifarciminota bacterium
ATCACGGCTACATCCCCCGCATGAAAGCCGGTCTCAAAGCACTTGATCTCGATGATGAAAGGTTTGATGTAAAAATCATTCAGCAGGTGAATATCATCCGTGAGGGCAAGAAAGTCAGGATGTCCAAACGCAAAGGAGAGCTTTATACCCTCAAGGAACTCCTTGACGAGGTAAATGTGGATGCGGCCAGATTTTTCTTTCTTCTCAGGTCCTATTCGTCCCATCTTGATTTCGATATTGACCTTGCGAAAGAGATTTCAGTCAAAAACCCTGTCTATTACGTTCAGTACGCGCATGCGAGGATTTCGAGTATATTCAAAAAAGCGGCAGCAAAGGGCGTGAGCGATAACAATGCAGACCTGGGACTTCTTACCGCTCCAGAAGAAAGGCTGATCATGAGAGAGCTCCTTTTCTTCCCCGATGTTCTCGAGGAAATCTCAGCAAAGCTGGAGCCTCACCTATTGACTTACTACCTCACCGGACTGGCCGAGAAATTCCACAATTATTATCAGAAGCACACAGTGGCCGATCCTGCCAATCCGGAGCTCAGTGCAGCGAGGTTGAGGTTTGTAAAGGCTATTGCGAATGTGATAAAGACAGGGCTCGAGCTAATTGGTGTAAGTGCACCGGAGGAGATGTAAATGCCTGTGGAATGGAGGGATAAGACGAGTATCAGACCAGTAAAAATCCACCGTGGGTATCTCAAGGACCCGGAAGGCTCAGTGCTATTTGAGATTGGGAACACAAAGGTTTTATGCACGGCAACAGTTCAGGACAGGGTGCCCAATTTTCTAAAAGGAACCGGTGAGGGCTGGCTCACAGCAGAGTATGCCCTCCTGCCCCGTTCAACACCCAAAAGGAATGTGAGGGAGGGCCGAACAGGACGATACGATGCACGCTCTGTCGAAATATCGAGAATGATTGGCAGGGCCTTGAGGGGTGTGCTTGACCTCACCAAACTCAAGGATTATTCGATCATTATTGACTGTGATGTTTTGCAGGCAGACGGGGGCACGCGAACAGCCTCTATCACTGCGGGATTCTGTGCCCTCTACGATGCAATCCAGTTTATGCTACGAAACGGTCTGATAAAGGAGAACCCGATAAAGGAGTTTTTGGCAGCCATTTCAGTGGGCAAGGTCGGAAATGACCTCCTGCTGGACCTGTCCTATGAGGAAGACTTCCAGGCAGAGGTTGACCTGAACGTTGCCATGACGGAAAGTAAGAGGATTGTTGAAATTCAGGGAACTGCTGAGAAGAATCCATTTACTCCCGATGAATTAAACCAGATGGTCGAGCTTGCCTGGCAGGGTATAAAACAACTCATCACCATCCAAAAAGAAACCCTCCTCAAGCCACAGGAAATATAGTGGGAAGAGCGCAGGTTAATTTCGCTCTAAAATTCTCTTGACGGTTTATTCCCCTTTTGATGCCTCAAATCAAAAGGAAACCCTGGCCGTGCTTTTGTAACCTGTATCTACATCATAAAATCTTGCAGCAAGGTCTCGGCAAACTGGCAAATTTATCCCAATAACACCACATATCAAACATCCTAAAAATTGCCCTCATACATTTTGTCCATTAACATAACTGTACTGGACAAAAATTATAAAATTTGTCCAGTAAAAAAATTATGAAAGACATCTTACTCAGGCAAAAATTTGAAAGAGATAGGTTCCTTTCACGAGAGTACGTTCCTCGAGAAAAACTGAACTATGCCAAACAGTGACTTAATTCTGACCTTGTTAAAGTTATAGTCGGTCCCCGAAGGGCCGGGAAATCTACCTTCGCATTTATGCTTCTTAAAAATATCCCCTTCATGTATTTCAATTTTGATGAGGAAATAACACATGGTCTCGAAGATACAGACCCTACATGCAGTTTATGGTGACCTCAGAACTGTATTTTTTGACGAAATCCAGAATTTTCCCCGCTGGGAACTTTTCATAAACAGACTGCATAGAGAAGGATATAACGTAATACTAACGGGTTCAAATGCCAGGTTGTTGAGCACCGAAATAGCCACAGCGCTCACTGGAAGGCATATTCCCATTGAAATCATGCCCTTTAATTTCAGAGAATTCCTGAGTGCACGTGGAGTTACAATTGATACTGAAGAACTAATCCTGCCCCAGAATAAGGGGACGCTGTTAAAATTGGTTGATGAGTTTTTGTTGAATGGGGGATTCCCTGAAGTTGTGCTTAAAAACTTTGATCCGTTTGATTATTTGCGAATATTGTTTGAATCGATTGTATTCAAAGACATCGTAAGACGGTACAATGTGAGATTCCCCAATCAAATCGTGTCACTTGCCGAATATCTCATTAACAATTTTGCTCGTTATTACACATCGAGAAAAATTAAAAATGTTCTCGAAATGAGGAGTGTTACAACAGTGGAGAAGTACCTCTCCTATCTGGAGGATGCCTTTTTATTTGTGTATCTCAAACGATTCAATTACAAGTCTTCCACCAGGATAAAATCCCCACGAAAGGTATATGTTATCGATAATGGCTACATAATGGCTAAGTCCTTAAGATTTTCAAAAGACTATGGAAGACTAATGGAAAATCTGGTTTTCACTGAACTTATGAAGCGCGGTGTCAAACAGTTATTTTACTACAATACAAGGAATCGCAGAGAGGTTGACTTTGTAATCAAAAGAGGGATACGGGACTATTCATTGTTGCAGGTTTCTTATGATGTATCTTCACCAGACACGCTAAGCAGGGAAATCAAGGCTCTTGTTGAAGCGAGCGAGGAGCTTAATTCAGGGGAGTTGATAATACTGACATGGGATGAAGAAAAAGAGAAAAAGAGAAAAGGAAAAACCATAAAATTCATTCCCCTCTGGAAATGGTTACTTGGAAAATAATGTGGTCTCCCTAAAAATTGGCAATTTCCCCACCTCTATTTGCTTATAACCATCTAAACGGCAATGACGCGAAGTTTTAGAAATTATGTTGCCTTTACCACTCTCCCATTTTCTACAAAATAAATCCTGTCCCACCTGTACCTATTTTCAAGTGGTGTGTGGGAGGATATGACGAGTGTTTCAACACTTCTGAAAATCTCATCCAATACCTTCCTTCCTGTTTTCTCATCGAGGTGCGATACAGGCTCGTCCATTATCAATAGCTTGGGCTTCGAATAAATTGCCCTCGCAATTCCTATTCTCTGAATCTCACCACCTGATAGATTCACATTATCCTCTCCAACAATGCTCAGGGCTCCCTTACTCAATTTATCAATAAATTCACTCACCCTCGAAATCCTTATGGCACGATTCCAGAGCTCATCATCGTAATCCCTGCCAATCAGTATGTTGTCCTTTATTGACACGCTAAAAAGTGGGACATTCTGAGGCACATATCCGACTTTCTCCATGAATTCATTATTGTCCATTTCACCAGGTTCCACACCGAAAAGTCGTACGTTTCCGGCCGCTGGAAGATATGTCCCCAGGATGAGGAGTATCAAACTGCTTTTTCCGGCACCTGTTTGGCCCTTTATCAATATTTTTTCTCCCCGCTCCACCTCAAAGGTTACATTATCAAGTATGACTTTATCCCCTGCTTTGAGTGTTACATTCCTCACCTGAATGATCTTATCATCAACTTTCGAAACCCTTCTGGAGGTTCGTTTCTCTTTCTCACTCAAAAACTGATAAATCTTATCGACTGAAGAAGAAATTTTATTCAGGGACAGGCCAAGGTTAAACAATCCCACGATCTGGGGCTGAAGCATATTAATGTAAGTCAGATATGCGACAAGTGAGCCGAGAGTCCAGATTTTTTCCATCACCATGTAGCCACCTAATCCGAGAACGAGTATTACCTCTATTCCCCTTATCATCAGTTCGGCAAATACACCTCCCCGAGATTGAAATTCGTACAACTTCGCATTTGACTTTCTGTAATCTTCAGATGCCTTTCTATGGAGCTCTAAAAACCATCTATCCAACCTCATTGAAAGTACTTCACGGAGGTGATTCACAAAATCATTGATGATACTCAAAATCCTTCCCATGCTTTTCCTGAAAATTCTGGACTGAAGCTTTACCTTCCTGTTGAATGCCTTGAGCAAAATGGGCACAAAAAGGGAAAAGGGGAGAACAACAAGGGTTAACTTCCAGTTTAAATAAAGCAGAAAAGCCGCTGAAATCACAAAGTAAAAAATTCTTCTTACGGCAAGCATCAGGGAATTGCTGAGGAAATTTTCGATAATGTGAATATCATCATTTAAAATACCCATCAAATCACCTTTTTTCAGGTTTACAAACTTTGAATACGGCAGGCTAAACGCTTTTTTCAGTATGCTTTCCTGAATATCCGTGTAAATTCTGCTCTCAAAGACAACCTGCGTATAGTAGGTTAGAAAATCCAGGAACTGACGGAGGATAAAAACTCCCATAAAAGCTAAAACAAATAGAATTAGATAGTGAACAGAACCCGACGGGATAACCCTATCAATCAAAATTTTGAAAAACATGGGCTCAATAAGAACAGTTACGGTCAGTAAGAGTGCAAGAATTATGATAGCAGTTTGATATAACCAGAATTTCCTGATATTTTTTGAAATTGACAATAAATTTTTCATCAGCAACATCAGCTATTCAAAAAATGGGTTCACGGTTTTTACAATCTTGTCTTCATCGAAGTTAGCGGAAATTTGGTGGTTATTATTTACCACACTTTTTAAATATTCAATTCTATAAAAACCTGTTCGGAAAATTTCAATTTATCTGAAATTTTGAAAGAAATTCTCCCCACGCACTTTGTGCGTGGGGAGAGATGTAGGTGCTGAAAATTTTTCCTAAATCCGCTTTTTGTGTAAAGGATGAGGAAAAGCCTCTCAGGATGGGAAAACATCCAGTTAATCTACTGCTCAGACGTTTGCTTCGGGCTTTTGAAATACAGGCCTTTGATTACTGCGGCTGTGGGGACAGCGAGGAGGAATCCGAGGGGGCCAAAAAATTTGGCACCGATCAGGATGGAGATTAATATGATTAAAGGATGGAGTCCCACACTTCCACCAATAACTTTCGGCGAAATAACAGTACTCTCAAGTAACTGAACTACTACAAATACCACAGTGACTTTAAAAACTCCGGATAATGGGCTCGGCTCGAGCAATCCAAGAATTATTGCGATAAAGTAACTGAGCCAGAATCCAAGAGTTGGCACAAGATTAAATAACCCGGCAAAGACACCGATGATGATGAAGAAGTCAATCCCTAAAATTCCAAGAAACGCCGCTGTCAAAAGCCCTACAATAAAGGCATCAATCAACTGCCCCCTGAAGTATTTCCTCAAAATCTCCGCGATCTCGGTGAATACAAGATGGGCACGTTCGTTTCTTACAAAAAGCTCAAAAGTCTTATTTTTGATTTTATCGTAATCCACAAGGGTGTAAAACGTAACGATGATTGAAAGTATGAAATAAAACACATAGGTGGCAACGACGGTCGCAGATTTGTAAAACGACGGCAATCTCTTTACAAATTCACCCATAATCGTCCCGATATCAGGTAAGTTTTCAAAGACCTTTTTCAGCGCGTCATATTTTGAGAATTTTTCAAGTGCCTGGGCTCTCAATTTCAGGAGAAATCCCGGCAACTTGGTGGTAAAAATGCTCAACTCCTTTGAGAATTGATGTCCCACGTAAACCCCGATAAGTGTGAGCAATCCGAGGAATAGACTCAAAATCAAAAGAGAAGTGAAAATCCGTGGAACCCGGTATTTTTCAAGTCTATCCACGAGGGGGGAGAGCAGGAAAGCGACCAGGAGCCCAAGACCAAAAGGGAAGAGCACATTCTTGAGCTTGGAGAGGAGTAAAAACAGAAAGAACGAAAGGGCGATGACAAAGAGTGTATTTGCAGTTGGATTTTCCCTTGCAAGGTAAAAGAGATACGCGGCAAGGCCAGAGTACAGGATGGCGAGGTATTCGAGGGGAAAACCAAGATAAATAGAAAGTATCAGCAGGATAAGGGCAGAGATGAAAAAGGCGATATTTTCAGTTGTTCTGGTCATCTTAGATATTTTAAAGGATTAACAGCCCGCCCCCTAACTCTAATCTCAAAGTGCAGCACAGGGTCGTAGGGAGAAA
>JALXCE010000177.1:0-13997 GCA_026991055.1 Caldifarciminota bacterium
AGAACAGCATAATCTTCCCTTTTTTCAACCAGTATATACTTCTCCACAATTGCCTCCTTTTTCTTTTTATTGTAAAGGGAAGGGAGAATCAGTTCAAAAGGCCCTTTTTCCGCCAGATAAGCTTTGCACGTGCCTTATTTAAAAGATGCTGCCTCCATGTTCTGGCAAAGAAATGAGTACCATCCCCTTTTGCAACAAAATACAGGTACTTTGTCTTTGCCGGATAAAGGGCTGCTTTTATGGAAGCAAGGCCTGGAGAGCAGATGGGACCTGGTGGCAATCCTGTGTATTTATAAGTGTTATAGGGAGAATCTATCCTCAGGTCTTCATAGGTCAGGATTGTTTTGTGTTTGGGCAGTAAATACTCGACCGTCGCGCAGGATTCGAGTGGCTGACCGCGCTTTAATCTATTGTAAAAAACACCTGCAATAAGAGGTTTCTCCCAGTCAACCATTGCCTCTTTCTCAATAATTGATGCGAGTGTAAGAATCTGGTGAACGGTCATGCCAAGAGACTCTGCCCTTGCAGTAAATGCCGGGGTCCAGAGCTCAAAAAGTCGATGAACCATTGTTTCAATAATCTCCTCCTCCGGCTCTCCCCAATAGAACTTATAAGTATCAGGGAAAAGGTAACCTTCAAGTGTTGGGGGGTGATCAAGCAATGGATACTTTAGCGCAAGTTTTCGAATGAACACTTTATCCGCTGCAAGGGTCAAAAATCTATCTTCATCAATTAAAAGTTTATAATGCAGGAGCTGAGCAATGTCTCTCAGGGTGTACCCCTCAGGAATGGTTACAACCACCTCCTGAATGCCCGCATTTTCTCTGGTCATTGCCCAGAGTACCCGGAGCTCTGAAAGCCCTTTTCTCAAGGTGTAGCGACCGCTACGAATACTTTTATCCTTTCCTGTAAGGATGGCAAGAATGCGGAAAAGCTCTGGATGCCTGATAATCCCTTCCTGCTTTAACCTTTCTGCCACAGAATAGGCTGTTTCCCCGCGTTTTACTATAAAATCCACCTCCTCCTTACCGCTTACAGGCTCGAGGAAAAATATATAGCTCAAATATGCGGTGAAGAGGAAAGAAAACACAGTAAAAAATGTGAGCTTTCTCATAAAGATCGCCTCCTCTTAAATTCTAAATAATCTTCCAGCAAAATTCCTGCCGCAAACAGGTCAATTTTTTCCTTATTTCTGGAAGGCTTGATTCCACGCGATCTTAGCTCCATTTCGGCCATTTTTGATGTAAACCTTTCATCGTGAAGCACCACTGGCACTGTCAAATTTTTTTCCAGTTCCTCTTTAAATTTTTTTACCTGTTCTGCCACGCGCCCCTCTTTTCCAGAGAGAAGATAGGGCATTCCAAGCACAATTTCTGTTACATCCATTTCTTGGACTATCTCGGAAATCCGCTTTACCGGGTCCTGCTTTTTTGGCTTTACAACTTCAAGAGGTGATACGATTATCTGCATCTCATCTGTAATAGCAAGTCCAATGCGTGCCTCACCGTAATCTATAGCAAGTATTCTGCCCTTAGACTCTTCCATTGTTCTTCGCAAGGAAAAAGCTCCCTAAAATCCCGGCATCGTCACCAAGGAGAGCTCGCTTAACATTTGCCTCTCTTCCTGGAATCTTCATTACTCTTTTTTCTATCTCTTCAAACATTGAGTCTTTAAAAAGCTCAAATGCGTTTGACACGCCACCACCAAGTATTACCACGTCGGGGTCAAAAATATGAATATAATTTGTAATGGCCACTCCCAGATACCTGCCATACTCTTTAAAAAGCTCGAGAGCAAGCTTATTGCCATTAACAGCCATATCGTATAGCTCTTTCACTTCGCTAAAATTCCTCTTAAGAAGCAGTTCGGCACGCTTAAGAAAGTATGGGGTTCCTATAAATGATTCTACACACCCTCTATTGCCGCAGTTGCACTGAGGACCGTCTATTTCAATGGTCATATGTCCAAGCTCTGCAGCAGCATATAGAGAGCCCACATAAAGTCTTCCATTTAGAATTAATGCTCCTCCAATACCAGTGCCCAGGGTGAGAACAACAAGGTTTTCGTACCCCCTGCCAGCTCCAAACTGCCATTCTCCAAGGGCATAGTTGTTGGCATCGTTCCCGATAAAAACATTCACTTTAAAGGTATCTTCAATGGGTTCCCTCAGATTCACCTCATCCCAATCTTTGAAATTTGGGGGGATTCTAACAATACCGGTGCTCATTTCAACGAGTCCGGGCATACCAATTCCAATGGATACTACTCCTGCTTCCCAGACACTGGCAATGCTCGATTTTATGTTTTTTATAACCGTGAGAGGTCCCTCCTGGGCCTCTGTCTTCTCACGTCCACGCTTGAGGATTTTGCCGTTGCCATCAAGGAGTGCACTTTTTATGTATGTTCCACCAACATCAACGCCGATTATCATTTTTATAAGGTAAAAGTTGTACCAGATAATTTCAAGGCAAAAGGAAATTCGTCATCCCTGAAATCTCTTGTTTTAAGCGACTTTCAGCAAATTATGACTTGCTTTCTCTCATCACGCGCGAACTGTAGGTTCTGGCATACACCTTAAATTTTTAAGATTTCAAGCGGAAAGCCCCCTCCCTTGAATTCCCTCCCCCGCAGGCAAAGCCTGCGGAGGAGGGAGGTTTCTTGAGGTTGCGGAGAGAGAATTGAGGTTTGGGGCTACAATTAAAATTTCTTCCATTCAAAAGTCTCAAAAAGAATCTCTGGAAGCCATTTTTGGCCCAGTTTTTGCTACCTCACACGCAAAAATAACTCTCCTTTCCCTGCGTAAATTCGTGTGGGGAGAGGCTGTGTGAGGGGCTATATTAAAATTTTTTCAATTTATGAATTTCACCATTCTCCCCTAACCCCTCCTTCCTCAAGGAAGGAGGGGATTTTAGGCTTTCTGGTAAGATTTTCAAACTGTCTCGCTGGCTTAAGCGCTAATAGAACTCCCTCCCTTCCTCTGGAAGGGAGGGCTGGGGTGGAATGGGATTTCATCTTGAATTTTTAAATCAAAATCCCTCACCCTCTCCCGCTTGTGGGAGAGGGTTGGGGTGAGAGTCTACATCTTGAATTTTTTGAATATCCAAGCGGAATACCCCCTCCCTTGAATCCCTCCCCCACAGGCTCTGCCTGAGGGGGAGGGAAAGTTTTTTAAGATTGCGGGTAGAGAGTAGGTGAAGGACTACAACTGAAATTACTTCCACATAAAAGTCTGAAAAGAATCTTTGGGGGTCACTTTTGGACCAGCTCTTTACTACCCCTCACTCAAAAAAGAAATCTTCCTCTCCCCGCGTAAATACTTTGCGGGGAGGGGTGGGGTGAGGGTTTACATCTTAAATTTTTCAAAGTTCAAGCGGTATGGCTTCTCCCTGAACCCCCTCCCTGCTTACTTCGCAAGCACACAAGGGCAATGTCCTTTGAGCGAACTTGGCCTCAGAGTTAGCTTGTCAAAAATCTTCGTTTGTTCCCACCTAATACCTTCTATTTCGGCATAAATTCTTTGCTAAATTTGGTAAAAGGTAAGTGAATTAACTTGCTCACTGGCATCTCGTTAAAAAACTACCTATGGCTCAAGTCTATTACGGTCACGTGGGAAGAGGGATGCCATTCTGACGTTTGGAAGGCCGAGAATCTTCGATACGATTCTTTCTGCACCTATGGCAAATCCCCCATGTGGAGGCATTCCAAATTTGAAAACATCAAGATAGTATGAAAAATCATCAGGATTTAAACCCCGTTCCCTGATTTTTTCTATAAGCATTCTATAATCATGAATTCTTTGTCCCCCTGTCGTTATCTCAAGTCCTCTGAAAATAAGGTCAAAGCTATAAGAGAGCTCCGGATTTCCCGGGTCTGGATAAGTGTACATGGGACGTTTGCTCAACGGATAATGGGTTACAAAAGCGAGCTCTTTACCCCATTTCTTCCTCGCATATTCGGTTATCAATCTCTCTCCTTCCGCATCCAGCTCAAGGCCAATTACAGACTTCCCGAATTCCTTTTTTAAAATGGATGTAGCTTCCTTCAATGTCACCCGGGGAATTTCATCGAAATCAGGCAAGCTTGCACCAAACATCTTTAATTCCTCTTCATTTTCCTCCCGGACTTTCGCAAAGATATACTTCAGGAGTCGCGTCTCAAGTTCCAGGAGGTCGTCAAGACCAGAGATAAATCCCATTTCTACATCAAGGCTCAGGTATTCGTTTAAATGCCTCGGTGTATCGTGCTTTTCTGCCCGATATACAAATCCAACCTCAAAGACCCTTTCATAGACTCCTACCATTATCTGCTTGTAAAACTGTGGGGACTGGGCAAGATTTGCCTTCCTGCCAAAATAATCAACCCTGAAAAGATCGGCACCACCCTCTGTGGCAGAGGCAACAATTTTTGATGTATGAATCTCCGTAAACTTTTCCTTCTTCAAAAACTCCCTGAACCCGTCAACAACTGTGTTTAACACCCTGAAAATAGCCCTTTGCTTGGGATTCCTGAGCGTTAGCACCCTGTATTTCAAAAGTGTTTCCAATTTCAGCCTATCAACATTCCTATCCGAATATATCTGCACAGGCAGATGCCCTTCATAATAGACCTCACCAAGAAGCTTCACATCCTCGAGCCTGATTTCAATCCCACCTGGAGCCCGCTTTTCCCTCTGGACTTTTCCAACGATTTCAACAACATTTTCATGCCTGAATCTCTGGAGCAATCTCTTTTCGTCCACGACCTGAACTATGCCACTCCTGTCTCTTAAAATGGCAAAATTAATCCCACCGAGTTTCCGCAGCCTGTGAATCCACCCCTTCAAAACAACTTCCTTATCCACGTAGTTCCAGAGGTCCTCAATCCATACTCTTGCAGGCATCTTTAAGCTTCTCCTCAAACATTTTTTTAAGCTCCACCGGGTCAGCCGTCCCCCTTGTCTCCCTCATTGCCTGACCTATAAAAAACGAGATAAGCTTTTCTTTACCTTTACAGTACTGCCTCACCTGCTCCGAATGTGCCTCTAAAATCTTTTGTACCAATGGTTCAAGCCCACCCTCACTCTGGGTAAGCCCTTCCTTTTCGACTATTTCGAGGGGGTCCTCTCCAGTCTCGTATATCCTCTTTAACAGTTTTTTCGCTACAGCCCGTGAGATTCTGCCCTCGAAAAGCAATCCAAGCAGTGCTGAAAATCTCTCGGGTGCCAATTTTGAATCCTTAAGCTCAATCCCGAGCTCACGGGAAATGCCCGTAATCTCCACTGTCAGCCAGTTTGCAACCTTCTCCGGTTGGCCAATCTTTTTTACAGTTTCCTCAAAGAAGTTTGCTAAATACAGGTCCGATTTCAAAATATTTGCACGTTCCTCTGTAAGTCCGTAATCCCTGATAAATCGTCTATATTTCTCAATTGGAAGCTCCACAAGTCCCTTTTTTACTTCTTCAATTAAATCCTCATTAATCTCAATGGGCACAAGGTCAGGATCAGGGAAATAGCGGTAATCATGAGCCTCTTCCTTTGTTCGCATGCTTTCGGTAATTCCCTTGGACTCATTAAACAAACGCGTTTCCTGAACTACTTTTCCCCCTTCTCTTAAAAGCTCAGTCTGTCTTTCAATTTCAAATTCAAGCGCGCGTTTCACAAATTTGAAGGAGTTTATGTTTTTAATCTCAACTTTTGTGCCAAGTTCCTTCTGACCCTCAGGCTTCACAGAAATATTTGCATCGCACCTGAGCGAGCCCTCTTCCATATCTCCATCTGAAATTCCAAGATACCTCACGGTTTCACGAAGTAACATCAAAAATTCAACCGCTTCCTCTGGGGAAGAAATATCCGGTTTTGTCACGATTTCTAAAAGCGGCACACCTGCTCTATTAAAATCAATGAATGTTTCTCCCGCGACGTGAATAAGTTTTCCCGCATCCTCTTCCATGTGAATGCGCTCAAGACGAATCTTTTTGCCACTCTTTAGCTCAATATATCCACCAAGAGACAGAGGTGCGCGGTACTGGGAAATCTGATAAGATTTCGGTAAATCGGGATAAAAATAGTTCTTTCGCTCAAACCTAATAACAGCATTAATCTTCCCCCTGGTTGCAAGAGCCAGAAGGATTCCGTATTCCAGTACTTTTTTATTAAACACTGGAAGTGCCCCGGGTTGACCAGTGCAAACCTCACAAATATGCGTATTTGGTGGTACGTCTTTCGTGTATTCAGCCGAGCAGGTGCAGAAAATCTTGGACTTCGTTTTGAGCTGAACATGGACCTCAAGGCCTATTACAACGTCCATTCCTCACCTCCGGTACTCCTTCTCTACAAAGTAAGCAAATTTAAGCATACGGTTCTCGCTAAAATAGTTGCCAATAAGCTGAATTCCGACCGGCAAACCATCACTCGTGCCCACAGGGATGTTGAGCGCAGGTAATCCCGCAAGATTGGGTGATACGGTGTAAATGTCAGAAAGATACATTTTCAGCGGGTCATCTATCTTTTCACCAATCTTAAAAGGAAGGGTTGGTGAAGTTGGGGCAAGCACAAAGTCAAATTCACGAAAGATATTTTTGAAATCGTTAATAATCAATGTCCTTGCTTTCTGAGCCTTGAGGTAATAATCCTCATAGTAACCTGTGGATAGTGCAAAGGTGCCAAGAAGAATTCTTCTTTTAACCTCTTCTCCGAAAAACTCTCCGCGGGTATTTTCTATCATTTCTCTAAAGTTTCGGCCCATTTTTCTCCTTCCATATCTCACACCATCGAATCTACCTAAGTTGGAACTTGCCTCAGCGGTTGCAATTATGTAATAGGCAGGAATGGCATAACGGGTATGGGGAAGCGAGACTCTTTCTACCTTGAAACGGTTCATCTTTAAGAATCCGATGAATTCTTCAAGAGGCTCGCGAACTTTCTCATCAAGTCCTTCTCCCCAGTATTCTTCAGGAAGTGCAATCCTGTACTCCTCCTTTTTCCTGTTTTCGAATACGTATTCAAAATAGTCTGAAACTGGCATGTTTGATGTGGTGGAATCCTTTGAATCCCATCCTGCAATGATTGAAAGGAGAATCGCAATATCTTCGACGTTTCGGGCCAGAGGTCCAATCTGATCAAGAGAAGAGGCATAGGCAACAAGTCCAAACCTCGAAACCCTGCCATAGGTCGGTTTGAGTCCATAGACACCACAAAACGAAGCGGGGAGTCTGATTGATCCACCAGTATCAGACCCGAGGGCTGCCTGAGCCATCTTTGCAGCCACTGCAGCAGCGGAGCCTCCACTACTGCCACCTGTAACGTACTCAGGATTGTATGGATTCCTTGAGGGGCCAAAGGCCGAGAACTCTGTGCTCGAGCCCATTGCAAATTCATCAAGGTTTGTTTTTCCGATAAACAAAAATCCCTTTTCCCTCAGCTTTTTAATGACTGTGGCATCATAGGTGGCCTTATAACCGCGGAGTATTTCAGAGGCACATGTGGTTTCCATTCCATCAATATTGATATTGTCTTTGATGGCAAGTGGGATACCTGCATAAACCGGCAACTCCTCTCCCCTATCGAGCCGCGCGTCCAATTCTTTCGCTTCATCAAGGACGTTTTCATTGATGGATATGAATGCGTTTAGCTCGTCATTCTTCTCTTCGATGTTTTTCAGGTAGTGCTCAACTATTATTGAGGGCCTGATCTGCCGTTTTTTCACAAGGTATGAGAATTCAAAAATACTGAAGTCTTCTATTTTCATATCGTTTTTGGTGTTTTGAAGTAATTTTCTTCCCTGTCCGGGGCATTATCCAGAATTTTTTCTGGGTTCTTTGCCTCAGCACTATCGGTTCTCATGACGTTTTTGAGCGGTAATACTGAGAAAACAGGCTCCACGTCTCCAAGCTCAAGCTCGTTCAGCGTGTTAAAGTACTCAATTATTTTTGCGAATTGCTTGGAGAATTTTATCTCTTCTTCCTCTGTGAGTTTAATTGCAGAAAGTTTCGCAACATACCTCACTAATTCAATATCTTTCATGGCAAAATCTCCGGGAAAATAAGGATTTTTCGAAGTTTCAGAAGAGCATGCTCTGAAATTATAAAAAACAACGCATGTTTATGCAAGATATCGGGAAAAATCTGGAATGAGTTGAGGAGGTCGGGAGAATCTATTTTTATTAATTTTAGGGCGGCGCCCAAAGGGCGCCGCCCTAACCTCTTATTCACACTTTGAATAACCGCAATCGCGGCAAACGTAACAACCTTCTTGATAGACCAGAACCCCACCACATTCCGGACATATCTCAGCCTCGTGGTGGTGATCCTCACTTTCAACCTTTTTCCCTACTTCAAGCTTGAAACCAACCTGCGAGAGAGGTTTACTGGAGCTCAAAAGCTCAAGCTGCTCTCCACCGGCAAGGTACTTTTCAAGTACTTTGGCAATGGCATCGGGCACAGAAAATACCACGTCTCCATTTTCCTGTCTCACGGGTGTGGAGCTCTTTATACCCTTTAGCTGTTTGATCACAGCCTTTGGCGAAACTCCTGTTCTAAGACACAAGGATATTAGCCTTCCTATGGCCTCGGTAAAGGCCATTGAAGCGGAGCCGGATTTTCCAAGATGGACAAATACCTCAAATGGCCCGTATCCATCTTCGTTGACCGTTACATAAAGGCTTCCCATATCCGTTATCATCTTGTAGGTTTTGCCGGTCACAGTTATAGGTCTTGGCCTTGGCACAAGAGAGCCTGGCATCTTTCTTTTCTCTTCCTTCGCAACACTTATAACCTGCTCCTGCCTCGAGCCGTCACGGTAAACGGTCAGTCCTTTGAGTCCCAGTTTGTATGCCATTCTGTAAACTTTATCCACGTCCTCAACCGTGGCGGAATTTGGCATATTGATGGTCTTCGATACAGCGTTATCAACATATTTCTGGAATGCGGCCTGCATCCTCACATGCTGTTCTGGAGAGACGTCAAAAGTAGTATCAAATATTTCTCTTATGAATTCAGGAATTTCATCGTATCCTTTTATTGAACGTTCGCTCGCGAGTTTCTCCATCAGTTCCTTTGAATAAAATCCAAGCTCCTTTGCAGCGAGCTCGAAATATTTATTGGCATAAAGCAGGTCTTCTCCGTCAAGGACATGCTTTACATAAACCAGCGTAAAGATAGGCTCGATCCCGGACGAGGTATCGGAAATCATAGAAATTGTGCCCGTTGGCGCTATTGTAGTTACAGTTGCATTTCTTCTTGGAGGTTTGTGAATGCTCTTATCAATATTGGGAAATGAGCCCTTTTGCTCTCCGAGCTCAACAGATTTCTCCTCGGCAACACTCTGGATAAAAGACATCACCTTTTCGGCAATCTTTAGCGCATCCTCACTCCTGTAGGGTATAGCAAGTTGGTAGAGCATATCGGCAAATCCCATGATTCCAAGTCCAATCTTTCTATTTGCGCGGGTCATTTGGGCAATCTCTTCAAACGGGAAGTTGTTTGCATCAATTACATTGTCGAGAAAGTGAATAGCATCGCGAACGGTCTCTCTCAAACCGTCCCAGTCAATTCTTTCGATGGCTTCATCATAAGTTGCAACACGTTTAAGTTCTAAAAATAGGGGTTTTCCTTTCACAAACTTAGCGAGATTGATGCTTCCAAGATTACAGGATTCATAAGGCAAAAGTGGCTGCTCGCCGCAGGGATTTGTACTCTCAATTTCCCCTACACCTGGTGTAACATTGTACTTATTGATCGTGTCGATGAAAATGACTCCAGGCTCACCGTTTCTCCACGCGCCATAGACCAGTTTTTCCCAAACTTCGTTTGGATCAATTTTCCTGACGACCTCTTTGTTGCGTGGGTTAACGAGCTCAAACTTCTCACCCTTTTCAAGGGCTTCCATAAATCTATCAGTGATTGCCACAGAAATATTGAAATTGGCAAGCTCGCCCTCTTTTTCCTTTGCCTTAATAAAATCAAAAATATCAGGGTGGTCCACTCTGAGGATCCCCATATTGGCTCCTCTGCGCTTCCCACCCTGCTTTACTGCCTCTGTGGCTTCGTTAAACACTTTCATAAATGAAACCGGACCTGAAGCTACTCCTCCGGTGGAGCGGACAATGTCATTTCTCGGTCTTAATCTCGAGAATGAAAATCCTGTTCCTCCACCCGATTTATGAATAATGGCTGTTCTTTTGACCGCTTCAAAAATCTCTTCCATGGAGTCCCCCACTGGAAGCACAAAGCAGGCAGAGAGCTGCCCAAGCGGTGCTCCTGCATTCATAAGCGTTGGAGAATTTGGCATAAATCTAAATTCGGCCATCATGTTATAAAATCTGAGGAACAGGTCTTTAACCTCTTTTTCTCCTGCACCATAATTCTTCTCGACGTCTGAAATGACCCGTGCCACCCTGATGAACATTTCCTTCGGACTTTCAACTACTTTTCCATCTTTATCTCTCATAAGATAGCGTTTTTCAAGTATTGTCAATGCATTCCTGCTAATTTGAGGGTCCTTAAGCTTCATCTTTTTCCTCCTATTTCAAGTGTGGAAATCTTATATCCTTCACCCATGGTATTCAACAAGCTTCTGAAAACGGCCAATAATCAGTCTTTCAGAAAACCTAAAAATTAAGAGACAATTTCGTATGCTGGTCAGATTCTCTATAACTTCCCTTGTGGAGTCAAATTACCGGGAACAATCTAACTTAATATCCAAAATCCCATAATAATACTTTTGTTTTCTAATAGTAAAACATCGCAATTATCGCTTTTAACTGTATCTCGTCTGACACATAAATAAAAATTTGATATATCGAAGAATAGCGTTATTCCTTTATCTCCCTAAAACATCATGACTTACACATTGCAGAAAAAATTAAAACTTTCACACGATAAGTTCAAATATATTTCATCAATATTGAATTAATGCATTATCCTTTATTTGAACTTTCATAATCCTTGACAATTCCAGAGCAATTGGTTAGAAAAATATTGATAGGAGGTGATTGAAAATGAAGTTAACAAGCTGGGAAGAGAAAGGGGCTTCATTGTTGGCAAGAGGTATTTTAAGCAGTGGCCCCGTGAGAAGATTTTTTATAAGGAAATTTGAAAATTGGCTTTATGATGCCACAGTAAATCACGACTCCTTTGGTAGACCGAGGAAGGTTCAGGAAGACAAGTTCTACCTGCTGCGCGCGCTCCTCTACTCTGCTGAGCGTAATATTCAGCGTGGCTACTTCTCCAAAGATGTTGCAAGAAGGATGATAGAGAATCTCGTTAAAGGCGCTTTCATGCACAGCGGTAAGGATATTGAGGCAAAATTCAAGGAAAAATACGGTTACGGTCCCCCTTCGTTCCTCGTAATCTCGCCTACAAAGGCTTGTAACCTCCACTGCATTGGTTGCTACGCAGCTTCAGGAAAGGCTTTCCATGAGAAACTCCCCTTCGATGTGGTCAACAGGATAGTTAATGAGGTAAAAGAGCTCTGGGGTGGTAGGTTTATAGTGATTTCTGGCGGAGAGCCCATGGTGTACGAGGACAATGGCAAAACCATACTCGATGTCTATGAGCAGCATAGGGATATGTTCTTCCTCATGTTCACCAACGGAACGCTTATCACAGAAGACGTGGCAAAAAGGATGGCTGACCTGGCAAATATTACACCTACTATATCCGTTGAAGGATTTGAGAAGGAAACCGATGCGAGACGCGGTAAAGGTGTTTATAAAAAGGTCATGGAAGCTATTGAACGCCTTAAGAAGTACGGTGTTCCATTTGGACTCAGCATAACCGGAACACGACTCAATGCAGACCTTTTGAGCTCCGATGAATTTTATGACTTCTACTTCGAGGAAGTTGGCACCACTCACATGTGGATATTCCAGTACATGCCCATAGGTCGTGGATTTACTCTTGATCTAATGCCTACACCTGAGCAGAGAATGAAGATGTACTGGCAGTGGAGAAAGGTAATGATTGAAAAGAAATACTTCGTAGCAGATTTCTGGAACAGTGGAGTGGTTTCCGATGGCTGTATCGCTTACGGTCGTCCAGGTGGTTATCTATATATCGACTGGAATGGAAATGTTATGCCCTGCGTCTTTATTCCTTACTACGTGGACAACATTATCGATATTTACAACAAGGGCGGTAATTTGACCGATGCCATCATGTCTGACTTCTTCAAGAAAGGCCGTGAGTGGCAGTTTAACTATGGATACATGAAGTCCGGCGATGAGGTAGGAAACTGGCTGATGCCCTGCTCGATAAGGGACAATCACAGGGAGTTTATGAGAATAGCTGAAGAGGCCCATGTGAAGCCAGAGGATGAAAATGCAGCCATCGCACTTAAGGATCAGGAGTATCACCAGGGATTGATTGAATACGATGAGAAGTTGAGAGAACTCACAGAGCCCATCTGGGAAGAGATGTTCCTGGAGAAGGAAAAGGCAAAAGTTTAGTAGACATGATGGGGGCTTTCCCTTCGGGAAAGCCCCCATCAATTTTTTTCAAAAATACCCCCTTTGAACTCAATTAAATTTAATTTTTGTATCAGGGAGGCTTAGTTGATAAATCCAAAATTTTTTAGAATTTTGAGGGATTCCCGCTTATATCTGCCGACCCCGCAATTTCTGAGTTATAGGATAATGGGAGGGCGTAAATTCTCAAACATACTTGCCTCAGGAAGATTTTAGACCTTCTCAGCAATTTCCCTTCTTTTTGAAGTTTTATTAAGGACATAGAAGCACAGGTTGATCTGTGGCAGGAAGCAAAAGGCCTTGAACGGTGTATGAAAATTTCCAAACATAGAATACTCCTCTCCCCGCACAAATACTTGCGGGGAGAGGATAAAAGGAGAGGGGCAACATATTTCAAATTTTCCATATAAAATGAGTAATCAAACTACCTTTTCAACCCTGCAGAAGGCCTTTATCCTACGGTTCTAATTTTCAAGCAGAACACCCCCTCCCAAACCCTCCCCCACTTGCTACGCAAGCAGGGGAGGGGAACTTGTTATATCCAGTTATCTCTCAAGTGTAGATATAAAAATGGATTTCCAAACACGTTAAGGAATTTGGATATATTTTTAGGAGAAAATTTCTGGAGAGGATTTTAGGGGGCGCCCGATGGGCGCCCCCTAAAATCATTTTCTATTTAAAGAAAAACGGAATTTCGTAAGCTGCGGACTCAGGTGAATCAGATGCGTGCACGGCGTTTCTCTGTATATCCGTTCCAAACTTCGCTCTTATTGTTCCAGGGCGTGCCTTTGATGGATCGGTGGCTCCAACTACTTCTCTCAGCCTCTTAATGGCATCTTCTCCCTGAAGAAGGAGGCCTACCACAGGGCCAGATGTCATAAATTCTACGAGTGAATCGTAGAAAGGCTTTCCCTTATGAACTGCGTAGAATTCACGTGCCTCTTCAACAGTGAGCCTTTTCATTATGATCCCGGCTATTTCAAACTTATCCTCAACCATGGAAATTATATCACCGATTGCACGCTTCGCCGTGGCATCTGGCTTGATTATCATTAAAGTTTTCTCAACCATTTATCCACTGACCTTCTGTGTTTTGTATTCCTCTGCAAGTTCAAACCCCTTGTTGACCGCCTTGAGGTTCAGCTCGACAAACTTTTTCTTTACCACTTTCTTGATGGATTCCTCGAGGGATTTTTTAGAAACGATTCCCGTAATCCCGGCAATGAATCCGAGAGAAAGTATATTTGTAACGAGTGGTGTTCCAAATTCCTGTGAGGCTATTCTTGCAAGAGGTACCTTGTAAAGGTTCTTGATCTTGTCCTCGTCAGGAATTCTTCTGACGGCACTGATGTCACACACAAGGATGCCATTCTCTTTGAGAGTTTTGACATACTTGTCACAGGAATCCTGGTTAAGGACGAGGAGAATGTCCGGATTGGTTGCTCTTGGATAGGTGATTTCTGTATCGGAAATCACCACATCTGACCTGGAGGAGCCGAGACGCGCCTCGGGACCATACATCGATGCCTGAAGGGCATCTTTACCATCAAGTACGGC
>JALXCE010000177.1:14007-19595 GCA_026991055.1 Caldifarciminota bacterium
TCTTCCACCCACTCTGTAAACATGTGTCTTCTGCCATTCGAGCATTGCATATGGATCGACCATGTCGTTGAGCCTTCCGTAATATGTCGGGCACTGGGAGAGTACCTCAATAAGAGAGAATCCTTTCTTTTTCAATCCCTGCTCCATGAATCTCTGGGTCATTGTAATGTGGTAAGTGGTGCTTCTCGCAACAAAGTTTGCTCCCGCAGCCTTTGCTACCTCACATGCGTCGAAGGGCTTTTCGGCCTGGCCATACGGCGCTGTGGTTGCGTAGGAATCTCTTGGTGTAGTAGGTGAGACCTGTCCACCGGTCATGCCATAAATGAAGTTGTTAACTACAATTGTTAGCATGTCGATGTTTCTTCTTGCGGCATGAACAAAGTGGTTACCGCCGATGGCGAGACCGTCACCATCACCAAGTACGGTGATAACGGTCAAATCCGGGTTGGCAAGTTTTATACCAGTTGCGAAAGCAAGGGCCCTACCGTGTGTAGTATGCAGTGTGTTGAAGTCTGCATAACCAGGCATTCTTCCTGTACAACCGATTCCTGAAACCATTGCAATCTTATCCTTTGGAATTCCAAGCTTTTCGACTGCTTTCAAAAGGGCATAAAAAATGGCTCCAATTCCACAGCCTGGACACCACACATTTGGCATGTGGTTCATCCTCAGGTATTTCCAGCCTGGATGCTCGGGATGGTCACCGTCTTTTTCTACCCAGATTGCAAAATCAGGACAATGGTCTTCACAGAGCATACAACCTGTACATCTCTCGAGCGCCACCACCTCAGGGTACCCCTCTTCGTTGGTGGCGAGAACATCGGTAGGACAGATGTTAACGCAAATTTCGCATTTTTTACATAAGTCCTCCCGGATATGGATCTTCAAATCCTTCCATTTAGCCAATTTAAATACCTCCTATTTTTCAGTAGTGGTCTCAAAAGGATAAATCTACCGCATAAAATCGTCAAGAAATAAAGTTTTCGCACAAACAAAACGTTCATTAATCTTATTCCGAAAAAAATTCGATTGATTTAAAAGTCCAGGCGTTGCTGGATTAGCCAAAGATGTGCCTCCTATCGATAAGAAGATTTTCTTAAAATAATAACGCCAAGACTATCGGAGACAACCTCGAAGTCCCCGCTTTTGACCACCTGAGATAAAAATTTCATCCCTGAATCTGCTGTAAGTGGCGTGAAGTCGTGCCATGTGGTGTCTATCACAATCAGGTCTGCATCTTTAATCAACGGGAATTGATACACCCTGTGCGTTGTAACAAGGTGTGGGGTTATATGATTCCCGGCACTTACCACTTCATCCTGCGGCAATTTATTAATTATCTCATCAAGATAAGCCTTTCTTTTTGAATCAATTCGGTCATAAGCAATATACCTTTCCACCAATCCTTCATTTATAGAGAAGAGACCAGCGAGAATGACAAGGAGCATAAGCAAATTCCTTTTAAATTTTACCCTTTTCAAGGCAATGATAGAGGCAACGAGTACAGATGGGATCAACATGGCTGAGTACTGGCATTTAAGCTGATAATGAAGAGGTTTAGAACTCAAAATATGCTCAAAAAGGGGTAGAATATACGAAACTATGCCTTTCACGGTTAGAATAGGAAGGAAAGCAAAACTCAGGAAAAATTCGGTAACAGGTTTTATTCTTGAAGTTACGCCAAAATTACCAGAGTAATTTGCCCCTGCCATCATTCCAAGATTCACGTATTTGAGCACGAGTATTGCGGCCAGTATTCCATAAATAACTGTGGGTATAATTATTCTCAACGCGTCCTTCTTATTTTTAAACCAATAGTAAAATCCCAGAGATATCCATGCAATGGTCACATCCTCTTTCAAAATCAGGGTCAGGAGAAGGGATAAATAAAATATTCCATACGTTCTCTTCTCCAGGGCATAAATTCCAAGAATAAAAATAGAGATTCCAAGTGCTTCAGGGTGAAAATCAAATCCACTTACACGGTGGAGGTAAATGTTAAATATGACAAGACTAAGAAGTATTGTTCTATGCCGTTTTTCCAGATTTAAGGCCTTGAATAAAAGGCATGCAACCGGAACAATGAGTGAAATGAAAAGACTCTGGGTAATGAGTAGAATCCTCGGATCATCCCAGATATACATGAGTAGGGAGAGAGGGTAAGCAACAGGCCATATGTGACCGGAGAATCCACCCGTTTGATTCAAGCTATCAAAAAGTCTTCCATGATAGGCAAGGTTGTGTAAAATGCTCGCTCTTATGCCGAGGTCAAATCCCGTGGACATATAAAAATTGAATTGAAGTAGCTTGAGAGCTGTTACAACGATAAAGAAAACAAGCGTTATTAAAGGCCAGGAGGAACAGAGGTCTTTGGCAGACAGGGCAAGCAAAAAAATTGCAAAAAGTGCCAATTTTACAGAAATCTGGACATTCATTTTTAGTAGCAAAACCGAAAGGATTAAAAAGATGATAGAGGCTTTCTTCATAGTGGGTAGATTTTAATGTTGTCCTCAATCAAAACACAACGAATTCAGGTGAGTATATCAATGTTCTCGAACCTTAAGAATGATCATGGAAAAGAAGATGGAATTTGCACCGTCGCTGCCAGTATCGGGAATCGTGAGGTAGTTGCATCTTCGGATTTATCTAAATTGGACAAAGAACTTAAAAAGTAATCTCTTCGGGCGAGCCTGTTCGAAAAATTTCAAAACCTTTAATTTTTAATGAAAAATTTGCCCCCCTCATTCCTCCCCCACGCACAAAGTGCGTGGGGGGAGGAATGAGGGGGGAATTTTCGAACGAGCTCTCTTCAGGCTGAATGTGTGTATGGTTTAAAATATGGCAATGCAGTGGAATGATAGAATTTCATGGGGAGATATTAGCTTCCATTCCTTTTTAATTGCGGTCATCAGCGGAGTTGTGATTGCCTTTAAATACAATCCGTTCAACGCCTACAAATCCCTTGAAATCATATCCGGGGTTGTTCCCTGGGGTGAGTTTTTCAGGAGAATACACTACTTTTCAGCCCAATTTTTCCTCATTTCTTTATTTCTTCACAAATGGGAGTACATAAGAAAAAACATAAAGTATCCAGCTTCTCGCTGGTTCTGGGAGGTTATAATATTTTTCCCGCTATCATTTGTGGTTGTCTTTACAGGATATATTTTGAGAGGAAGCAAAGAGGGAATTTTTGCAATGGATGTAGCTTCCAATCTGTTAAAAACCATCCCCCTAATTGGTTCAGAATTTTCGAGAATCCTGTTTGGCAATATAGATTCATCCGGTCTCTATACTGTGTTTATCAACCATGCGCTTACTTTTACAATACCCTTTTTTTTCCTGTTTTTCTGGCACGTCAGGCTTGTTTTACCGGATTTCAAGAAGCTGGGATATGTTTTCCTATGGGTGACCTTGCTTTCTCTCGTGATCAATCCCGGTATAGGAAAGCCTGTAGATTATCCTCTTGATCCGGTGAAGGGCCCATGGTTCTTTCTGGGCATCCAGGAACTTGTTTACGAGATCTATCCATGGCTTGGTGGTGTGGTATTCCCAATAATAAGTCTTGCTATCTTGTCTCTTTATCCTCGTGCCAAAGGTATAAAAATAGTTTTCTGGATAATCCTTGCCTGGTATTTGATTTTGACTGTAATCGCGGGGTTCCTCAGAGGGCCAGGATGGAGCTTGAAATTTTAATAAATTGCAAGAGCCCTGTTTTTTCCACTTTCTTTAGCCTTTCTTAGTGCCATATCTGCCCGTTCGATGACCTCTTCAGGCCTTCTATCAGAAGGTCTGAATGCAGTAACTCCAATGCTGATTTTGGGTCTTACCATTTTTTTGCCGGCCTTGATGGCCAGCTCTTTCGAAACTACTTCGAGGATTCTCTGGGCCACACGCATGGCCTCGCTCAATCCCTGCGATGGGAGAAGAAGTACAAATTCGTCACCTCCCATTCTTCCAATTACATCATATGGCCTTGTGATTCTCTTCATGAGATCAACAAAGGCTTCGAGGGCTTTGTCCCCTACAAGATGTCCAAAATTGTCGTTTATCTCCTTAAAGTTATCAAAATCCAGATAGAGAACAGAAAACATGCACTGCTCCCTTCGGCATTTATTAATCTCCTCTTCAATTCTTCTCACTATGTATTCTCTCGTAAATGCACCTGTTAATGGGTCAATAACGACAAGATTTTTTATCCTGCTAAGTGCATCTATCATATCCCTGAATATCGAATCTTCATCTCCTTTGAATGACTGAGCAGTGCGTTCAAACTCCGCAAGCTTGTAGCCGGATAAGAAATCCAACAGTCTTGCAACAGGCCACAATTTCTTCTGGAAGTTATACTTAAAGTATTCAATGGTCCCAAATAGTACGACGAAGGTGAACAGGACGAACAAAAGCGTTGCACCACCAAGAAGTTTTTTAAATATACTTAAACTGCTTTCAAGATTTAAAGGATTCCTGTATAGAATGTAGATTCGGATACCTCGTGGAAACACAGGGTTAAGCGAGAAATACGGCCCCTTGTAAGTGGATTTATTAAGTGTTATATAAACCTTGTTTCGGAGAGTGGAAGGCATGTTCATAAAAATGGTAGGGTATAAAGTTTCACCTATAAGAATTCCCTTACCTTTCCTCACCTTCACTCCGAGAAGGTAGATATCCGGTAACAGAGTACTTGATGAATCAACCACGTAGTAGAAAAAATAATAATGAGGGACCGGCGCATTATACTGGAAATTTTTCTTGATAATTTTAACTATTTCACGTCTGTCAAATCTGCCAGCGAATTTGAAGGATATGTCTATCTTATTGGTGTTAATATTAAACTTTCCCAGTGCATCTAATGTAGCAAACATTGCCGGCGAACTGTGGAACTTAGCAGGTTCGGTATTTTCGTAGGTCATCAAAACAAGGATTTTTGATAATAAATCCTTCTGGCTGGAAAAATAGGATGCGAGAGATTCCTCCATGTAGCCAATCTCTCGCATCCTGATTTCATTTGTTACCTTTTTTTGAACTTGATGAGCAAAGAAAAGAAATGATAAAATGAGCGCTATAAACCCTATTACAATGGGAAGAATGAGCTTTTGATATAGCCTTTCCATGTAAGGGTTTATTCTTCGTCTTTAACAAATCCCAGCTTTTTCTGCTCTATTCCATGTAGCTTTATCTCTCCGAATCTTGATTCGTACTTTTTAATATTATCCTCAAGGGCCTTGAGCAGGAGTTTGGCATGCTGAGGGGTCATAATGATTCTTGATACAATCTTGGCCTTTGGAAGGCCTGGCATCATCCTTGCAAAATCAAGGATGATCTCTGAAGGACTATGTGTAATCATAACAAGATTAGAATACACCCCCTGTCCCATATTTTCATCAAGATCCAGCTGTATCTGCTGTTGTTGCTGCATTTTTCTTACCTCCTTTTTTGACTTTTTAAAACTTACTAACTTCATCTAACTCCACCATAAGTTCTGGCGGAATCTCGATTAGAGCCGCCTTTAGATTGTCCATCAGTTGCTCCACTGTGTTGGCGCCAATGATAGGACTCGTTATAAAAGGTTTATGGAGAAGCCATGCGAGTGA
>JALXCE010000178.1 GCA_026991055.1 Caldifarciminota bacterium
CAAGGGTATCAAGTGCCTTTTTGTGTTCGATAAAATCACCCTGAATCGCGAGAATTCCAATAATCATCTTTTACCATCCTCTCGTCTGAAGGAGCTCTTCCTCGGGAAGTTTTGTAACATCCACACCTTTCATGGCCTTACCAAGGCCTCTGCTGATGCGGGCAAGGACTTTTGGATTATCGTAGTAGGCCACTGCTTCCACAATTGCCTTTGCCATCCTGTCGGGATCGCTGGATTTGAAGATACCGCTTCCGACAAAGACTGATTCGGCACCAAGCTGCATCATCAGTGCAGCATCTGCAGGTGTGGCAATTCCACCGGCGGCAAAATTGGGAACCGGTAGTTTGCCATGCTCTGCAACCCATTTAACTAATTCATGAGGTGCACCCAATTTTTTGGCCTCAGTCATGAGCTCTTCCTCGGGCAACACAGTCAATCTTCTTATCTGGCCCATAATTTTTCTCATGTGGCGAACAGCTTCAACAACGTTTCCAGTGCCGGCCTCACCCTTGGTTCTAATCATGGCAGCACCTTCACCTATCCTTCTCAATGCCTCACCAAGGTCTCTTGCACCACAGACAAACGGGACTTTAAAGGCGTGCTTATCAATATGGTGCTCCTCGTCGGCCGGTGTTAAAACTTCTGATTCATCAATAAAATCGACACCAAGCTCTTCGAGTATCTGGGCCTCTGCAAAGTGACCAATCCTGACCTTGGCCATCACCGGAATGGTAACTGCATCCATGATGGCTTCGATGATGGCAGGATCAGCCATTCTTGCTACACCACCTTCTTTTCTGATGTCAGCAGGTACTCTTTCAAGTGCCATCACGGCAACAGCACCTGCTTCCTCGGCTATTTTTGCCTGCTCCGGGGTGGTCACGTCCATGATGACCCCACCCTTAAGCATCTCAGCAAGTCCAACTTTGAGTCTGTATGTTCCTTTCAAAACATCCATTCCTTTTCACCTCCGGGAATATCTGAATTGATTATACCATGCCGTGTGCAACTGTTCAAGGGATGGGGGGAGCTTATGCGAAAAATCCTGAATTTAAGTTGCCTTTTTTAAAGGATTCTCGTAACCTCATTAATTATCGCGGACCAGACGGCGAATTCTCTCCCTTCTTTTGGAAGGAAGGGAGGGGAGAATGGGGTGAAAAAATAAAGTTGGATTTCTACCTAATCCGTCAAATTTTCGAACGAGAGTTTAGACAACATTTTGTTTCAAATTTAAAAATTCTTTGAAAAATTTTCAGATGTAGCCCCTCACCTCAATCCTCTCCCCGCAAGAATTTATGCGGGGAGAGGAAGTGTTTTAATTTGCTATCTCAAAGTTTTAAACAAAAAGCTGTGCACCTGGGCAAAGTGAATTGTCACATAATTATCTTTAAAACATGTGTAACCACAACGTCAAAAATATTTCCCTACACAAGCGAAGCTTGTGTTACTAAATGGCTACAAACTTTTCCCTCCCCCGCGCTCCGCGCGGGGGAGATGAGGGAGGGGGCCTACCGCTTGAAAATTTTTAAAAATTCAAGATGTAAATCCTGTCAAGTCCTGAAATATGTTGACACTTAAAAGGGGAACTATCATAAGCATGATCTACCCCCTGTCTTCACCTCAAATCCCTCTATCTCTACCTCTCCACTGTACACCTCGCTCGGTGTCGCATACC
>JALXCE010000179.1:0-334 GCA_026991055.1 Caldifarciminota bacterium
GTCGGGATATACGTGGAGACCTTTTCCATAGGTTTTGGTCCAAAGATATTCTCCTTCAGATTCTGGGATACAGAATGGGTACTTGCTGCCATTCCCTTTGGCGGATACGTGAAGATGAAGGGGGATAATCCGGAGGAGGCGACTTTCTCAGGTGATGAATTTCTCGGTAAACCAGTTCCTGCCCGCATTCTGGTGGTATTATCCGGTCCTATGATGAACCTCATACTCGGATTCGTTCTCTTTTTTGCAGCTTACAATATGGTGGGATTCACCTCAATTCCGGGAGACCGTGTTTACAGGGTGGAGCCCCATTCTATCGCACAGACGGCAGGTT
>JALXCE010000179.1:344-1661 GCA_026991055.1 Caldifarciminota bacterium
ATCTCTATTGACGGGGTCCCATTCAGATACTGGGACAACTTCTTCAAAATTCTTTTAAAACCGGGCAAGCACATTGTTGAGGTTAAAAGAGATGGAAAAATCGTAAAACTCCAGGTCTCTTATCAGGATTCCCTTAAAATTGGTTTAATACCGTACATTCCGCCTGTAATAGGTCATGTGAGAAAGGGAGGTCCTGCCGATAAGGCAGGTCTACAGCCGGGGGATACGATTGTAGCAATAAATGGAAAACCTATAGATAGCTGGAACGCTATGGTAGAAATTATCAAGTCACATCCCGGGATTCCCCTGGAGATAACTGTTTCAAGGCACGGTAAACTCATTACCTTCAAAGTTACCCCTGAAGTCAAAACGGACCAGACTGGTAAAAAAGTGGGCATGATCGGCATTATGTCCCCGGTTATAAAGGTTAAACTGCCGCCAGGAGAAGCGCTGGATATAGCAACAAAGCGGACTATCTCTTCTGCAATTCTCATTTTTGATGTTCTCGGAAAGCTGGTTGTTAGAAAAGTTTCTATCAAGCAAATCGGTGGGCCTGTAATGATCGGCAAGGTGCTCGGTGAATCATACAGTTATGGACTATACACCCTGCTCGTGGTGATTGCCCTTATCTCCATTAACCTGTTTGTGATAAATGTCATCCCATTCCCGGCTCTTGATGGTTGGTACGTACTGATGTTTTTAATTGAGGGTATCAGAGGCAAGCCTGTTTCTATCAAAACCCAGGCAGCCCTGCAGAGAATTGGCTTCGCCTTTCTAATCGCCTTCATGCTTATAGTCACATTCTTTGACATCTCAAGGCTTTTCGGTGGAAAGTAAAGAAGTTTTCAACATACTCAGACTTGCAAGAAGGGCGGGTAAGATTGTTCACGGCCATGATGCAGTACTCAGAAATTTTGACCGTGGGAAGCTGCTCATAATCTCCCTTGATTACAGTCGGAGGGAGGCGTCCTACTTTCGCAGACTCGCCGTGAGAAATAAAGTTCCTGTGCTCTTTTTAGGTAGTAAAGAGCAATTTGGAGAGCTCCTCGACACATCACCCACGGGAGTTTTGCTCGTAACCGATAAAAACTTTGCCAAAAAAATATTAGATCTGGTATGACACCACTTTCCCTTTTCTACATAATGCTTGCAGGACTCGGCATCGGCTGGTTCGCATCAATGCTCGGCATTGGGGGCGGCATTCTTATAGTTCCCACTCTCACACTCATTCTTCACTTTCCCATCAAGCACGCTATTGCTGTTAGCCTGATTGGAGTTTCTGCCACTTCTCTTATGGCAGCTTCAAACTATTTAAAG
>JALXCE010000180.1 GCA_026991055.1 Caldifarciminota bacterium
CTTCTCGGAGTAGCAACAATTTTGAGTAGTGTAGGACTGATGGCTACATCGGCTTACATCATAGCGAAAGCGGCACTGCACCCGGCGCTCTACACCCTTCAGCTTGCGATCACAGGGGTGAGATTCTTTGGAATCTCAAGGGGTGTTTTCAGGTATTTTGAGCGACTTTTTGCCCACAACCTCACATTTAAGATTCTCGGGTACATCAGAGTCTGGTTTTATGAAAAACTCGAACCCCTGGTGCCGGCAGGGCTCATTTCATACAAATCTGGAGAAATTCTCTCGAGGATTGTTTCAGATATTGAGACTCTTGAAAATCTGTTCGTTCGCGTAGTTTACCCTCCCTTTGTTTTCTTAATCATACTGTTAATAATGGCGATTTTCATGGGTATCTGGGGAAGGATTTTTTCAATTGTACTCGCGGGATTTCTACTATCTGGAGCACTCTTTGTACCTGGATTTGCGTATCTAACCGCCCGAAGCAAGGGCAGAAGGCTTATAAGAGAAAGAGGAAAGCTCTACACCAGTATCGTGGACGCGGTTCAGGGACTCGCTGATCTCATTGTTTTTGGCTACGATAGAAAGCAGCTTGAAAAGGTGAACGCCCATGGAAATGCCATGATAAAAATTGAGAAGGGACTTGGAAACCTCGAAGGAGTACAAAATGGGCTGCTTCTCATTTTCTCAGGATTTGGCGCGCTCGCAGTTCTTATGATCGCCATCCATTTTCATGACCTCGGGAAGCTCAGAGGGGTAATGATTGCTGTTCTCTCTCTTGCGGCCCTGACGAGCTTTGAGGCGATCCTGCCACTGCCAGGGGCTGCTCAGCTCCTTGAAAGCACTATAGAGGCGGGGAAAAGACTCTTCGAGATTGTGGATAAAAAGCCGGCTGTCATTGATCCCGTAAATCCGGCACCTCCGCCTCAGAGGTTCGATGTAAAGATTGATAATCTAACTTTTGCCTATGAAGTAGAGCCTGTTTTGAAAAATATCTCTCTGAATGTTAGTGAGGGTGGGAAGGTGGCAGTTGTGGGCCCAAGTGGAGCGGGGAAATCGACCATTGCAAATCTTCTTTTGAGATTCTGGGACTATAAATCTGGGAGCATCAGGATAGGTGGTGTTGAAATTCGGGACCTCAAGCAGGAGACTGTGCGAGACCTTGTCAGTGTGATGACGCAGAGAACCTACCTTTTTACAGGAACTATCAGGGAAAACATACTGCTTGCCAGGCCTGACGCCAGTGATGAGGACCTCATCAGGGCTGCAAGGATAGCCAGGATACACGATTTTATAATGAGCCTGCCTGAGGGTTACGACACATTTGTGGGGGAGCACGGTGGACTTTTAAGTGGAGGTGAAAGGCAGAGAATAGCCCTTGCACGAATTGTCTTAAAAGGCAGTCCAATTCTAATTCTTGATGAGCCCACGGCAAATCTCGATGCTATTATCGAAAGGGCTATTCTTGACGATATTTTTGAGGCACTGAAGGAAAAGACGATTATTTTCATAACCCACAAGCTAACACATATGCACCTGATGGATGAAATTTTCGTGTTGAAATCGGGCAGGATTGTGGAAAGCGGCACGCATGATGAGCTAATTGCGCAAAAGGGCCTTTACCATTCAATGTTTACCATCCAGCAGCAAATTCTTGACATATGAAATAGTAGAACCTGGGGGATGCTCTTTCCAAACTCACCGACCTCTTGAATTCTCAATAGAAAAGTTTTATAAAAATATTGCTATTTAAAAATGGAGATGGGATGAGCATCTCCTCTTTAAGTGTTAGAAAAATAGCCTAACCTCCTGAATCGAGTGATTCAGGCACGAATAACGAGGCACCCCTGAGAGGAGACATCTCCTCTCAGGGGTAAAGCCCCAGGGGTAGGGAAGAAACCACTCACTCATCCCATCTCCTCCCCATTTTCCCCCAACTTGTATATTTTGAGGAAGGTCAATTATAATTGTGGGGTATGAAATGGATAGGAATTGTTATTCTCACATTTTCTTTTTTGAATGCGGCCTTTGAGTTTGACTACTCAGGCTCACGCTCCGATGCCCTTGCCAATGCCTATACATCTATTGCAGAGGGCGTGGAAGGCGTGATTTTTAACCCTGCTGCTACAGCTACCCTGTATGGTCGCGAAATATCAGCCTATTACAACTACCTTTACTCCTCACTCGGAGCCGGACTTAAGGGACTGACACTCCAGTATGGACCACTCAAAATCCTTAATCGCAAGTTTGCTGTGTCTATTCTGAGGCTTTCAGCGCAGTTTGATAATGAGACCTATGCTGAGAATACGATAGTACTTTCGCATGGATTTCCCGTCTCGTCAAACTTATTTGCCGGTTTCAACCTAAATATTTATCATCTCCAGAATCCCATGGATCTTGGGAATACGACCACTTTTGGTGTTGATTTTGGTGTTCTTGTAAAGATTTATAATAGATGGAGCCTCGGGTTTTCCATTCATAATCTGAATAATCCAAGGCTTACAGCTAAAACAGGCACCGAGGAGCTACCGTTCTGGATTCAGGGTGGAGTCTCTTTCAGGGGTGGCAGGTATTCACTGACATCATTTGAGCTCAGAGAATCAAAGGACTATCCCGTGAGAATTTCCATTGGAGAGGAAGTGAAGGTTCTGGAATTTGCAAAACTTCGTGCCGGACTGATGAGTGAGGGCTCTCTGTTCAGGTTCACCAGTGGCATTGGGCTTAAGGTCAGAAAGTTCCAGTTTGATTACGCGCTTTGGTATAATCCGGACCTGCCACTTACCCATACTGTTACATTCAAATTCGTTCCCTGATTTCGGGAATTTCTGGTAAGGGAGGATTTAGAGGTGAATATTCTTTTTTTAATTCTTTTAGCCTTCAGGATAAACATAAACAATGCCACGCTGGATGAAATAAAAAAGCTTCCTGTGGGCTATCAGGATGCAGATTCCATTTATCACGAAATTCTAAAGGCTCATCCCGATACGACCATCTCTCTCGAGGATATCCTCAAAGAGAAAACCGTCCCTGAGTGGAAGGCTAAGAACATATACGAGTACATCTTTTACCACGGGGGGATTTCGAGTTACTACGAACTTTCGGAAATCAGGGGTGTGAATGCCGGAGACCTCGCAAGGTGGAAGAAATATATTTACATAGAGCCGAGAAGAGAGGGAAGAAACCTGATTTTCGATATCCAGAGGGTGCGCTCACGGACTGCAAGCGAGGAATCACCGAGGGAGAGTGCCCTCGATTGGTGGATTCTGAAGCTTGTGGAACCCATTAATGTGAATAAGGCAGAGGTTGATGAGCTCTATGCCCTTGATAGAGTCTCACTGATAGATGCCGCTGCAGTAGTGAGAAGGGCGCGAATCCTCCCTTTGAGGAATCGTCGCGATTTGAGACGTGTTCCACATCTTTCTTACTATGGCTACCGTAACATGGTGAATTTTGTCACCTACCGTGATAGAAAGCCGAGGATGGTGGATGGATGGCTCAATATTTACTCATCATACTATCCCGATATCTATATTGGTGAGTCTCTTATCAGCGATGTCATCTCAAATCTCTCTGATAGCCTCTCGCGCGAGGACTACCTGAGAGCAGGCTGGACTGATGAAGAAATTGATTCCCTTGCCTCGAGGCTTAGAAAAGAGAGGGAAGAGCTATCTGCCCTTAGCAACTATCCATACTTCAGGACCAAGGTGGTTTCAAATGTCAGGGGAAAGCTCAGATTCGGACTCCTTTTCGAGAAGAGTCCCACGAGGGTGAACGAGCTCAAGAAAGGTTTCATCGGCGTTGAGAAGGTCAAACTGGCAAAGCATTTCTACCTTTCAAAGTTGTATGTCGGCAATATCAGGGTCACGCTCGGGCAGGGGCTTGTTCTGGACAACAGTGATGAGCTGAGAGATAGGCTGATAAGCAGGGCACGTGGGATTTACGGTGATGTTACATCAAATACAGACTTTGCCTTCAATGGAGTTGCCTTTGAATTTAAGTATCTCGGATTCAACCCAATTTTTGTTTACTCAAAAAATTCAAGAAATGCCATACTGGATAGGGATGGAAATCCGCTCTTTTATTTCGTCGGGCATCCGGCTCCATCGGTTTTTAAAAACAAACTAACCGAAAGAGTCCTTGCAACGAGTCTGAGGTTTAATCTTGGTGGTAACACCTTGCCGGTTGGCACTCAGGTTGCTCTAAATCTGATGAAACTCACCTACTCAAAGCCATTTTCACTTGTCTGGGAAGATGTCACAAAGCCTTTCTCAAAGGAGGAGGCAAGTGGGCCAGCCTTTGAATGGCACACCGGTAAGGAAAACCTTTTTGGTAGCCTCGAGCTCAGGACAGTTCTGTTCCCATTCTCCATTGAGCTTGAGGCGGCAAAGCAGAAAGATGCTGGCTCCGCATATCTTCTTAAGGCACGTATTCAGGAAAATCCTTACTATTTCAACATAATTTTCAGGCACTATGGCGTGGATTACACGAATCCTTACATGAGAACTTTTCAGGAGGCGTCGCGTTTTCAATACACGGTTCTTGATAGAAATTATCGTTTGAACGATCCACTTTATTCCAATCTTTCTAATTTTCCTGTACCGAAGCCCGAGACTGGCATTTACGTCGAATCGCGGTACCAGGTGTCTTCAAAGTTGATATTCCCGCGGGTTTATCTTGATGTTTGGAGAGATAACACAACTATGCTTGATAATTACAGATTCCAGGGAAGCGTGGAGTACAGGCTGGTGAATCCCCTGAGGTTAAGGTTTACCGAGAAAATACAGAACAGGCATAGTGCAAGATACCTGGGGATCACAAGAAGCCTGACTTACGAGACCACGCTGAGGCTTTATTATGTTTTTCGCGGAACATACATGGGAATTACACTGAGACACTCAAGGGTGCTCCTTACCCCGAGAGAAGACTATTCCAATGAGATAAACGGTGGATACCTGGCCCTCGACCTTCAGTATCCGGTAGCGAGGAGTCTTGATTTCAGGCTTGGCACAACGGTTTGGAGGAATAACGGGATGTCTCAGTGGGGATTTGAGGATACTGGAATTGATTTCATGTATGGCAACGGCAGTAAGGTATATTTCTCGATTGTGGAAAGGCTCACAAGAAATATGGGTGTAAAACTTAAGTTCAGGCTCAAAAACACGTACTATCCTCACGGCGGGCTGCTCGGACAGGGGATTTACAATCCCATCACTGGCAACTGGCTTACTGGATTCAGTGAGGAGAGGAACGCGTTTTCCTTTAATCTGAGTTTTGACTACAGGTTTTAATTTATGCCAATTTTTGTGGGTGTTGACCTTGTTGGAATTGACAGACTGAAGAAGATCTTTGAAAGGCACAGAGAAAAATTTAAGAAACGGATTTTCACAGAAGCCGAGATCGAAGAGTGTGAAAAGAGAAAAAACTATGAAGAGTGCTATGCCGCGAGATTTGCGGCAAAGGAAGCGTTTTCTAAAGCAATTGGAACTGGTATGAGGAAAGGAGTTAGATTCATTGACATTGAGGTAATTAATTTGCCAAGCGGGAAACCGATTTTGAGGCTTTACGGTAAAGCGTTTGAGTTTCTGAATGGTGCCCACGTGGATGTGAGTCTTTCTCACACTGAGCATCATGCCATTGCTGTGGTTGTGATCGAGAGGAGAGAAAATGGATAGAAAAGTCGTCATCGCTCTTGGTGGAAATGCACTGAGGAGCAAAGGTGAGCCTTTCACCATCGAACACCAGTATAACAGAGCTAAAAGGTCGCTTGTACCAATTGTTGAGCTAATCAGGGAAGGTTACAGGATAGTCATCACCCACGGCAATGGTCCACAGGTAGGGGTTGAGTTTTTCCGCAATATACTCGCAAGAGACAAATATCCACCCTATCCGCTTGATGTATTGAATGCGGAAACTCAGGGATGGATGGGATACATCATCTCCCTTGCCATCACAAATC
>JALXCE010000181.1 GCA_026991055.1 Caldifarciminota bacterium
GTGGGGGCAAGTCTTTCTTTGACGGCTGGTTATTTCGGAATGAAAATAGCGACGAGCTCAAATGCAAGAACTGCGGCTGCGGCCAAAGATAAAGGGTTCACCGAAGCCCTCGCTGTTGCCTTCTACGGCGGAACAGTTATGGGAATGTCTGTGGCAGGCCTTGGACTTTTGGGCCTCTCCATTCTATACATAATCTTTGTTGCAATTTTTAAAAGTCATTCAGCTGCTGCAACTGTGCTCGCAGGATTCTCTATGGGAGCATCCAGCGTGGCCCTTTTTGCAAGGGTTGGTGGTGGAATTTACACCAAGGCCGCTGACGTAGGTGGTGACCTCGTGGGTAAAGTTGAGGCTGGCATACCAGAGGACGACCCACGTAACCCCGCAGTTATTGCAGACAACGTAGGTGATAATGTGGGTGACGTCGCAGGGATGGGCGCTGACCTTTATGAGTCCTACGTTGGTTCCATCCTCTCTGCTGTAGTTATAGCTGCAGCCCTCAATAAGCCAAATGGTGTTTATCTCGCCTTTATTCTGGCAGCAATCGGTATCATTGCATCAATTTTTGGAGTTTATTTCATTAAAGGGGCCAAATCTGACCCTCAGGGTGCTCTTTTAAAAACAACAGTTTTTGCGGGTATTTTCTTCGCAATTGGTGCGTTTATCGGCATTAAATACGTAATGGGTAACCTGATTCTCTTCTGGGCGGTGCTCTTTGGATTGGTCTCCGGAATTCTGATCGGTTACGTTGCCAAGTACTATTCCACAGGTAAGAGAATCGAAGATATAGCAGAGGCCTCAGAGACAGGAGTTGCAACAAATATCATTGCGGGAATCGCAACTGGAATGATGAGCACAGTGATTCCTCTTATTGCCATTGCAATATCCATCTATGTGGCTTTCTATGTAGGAAACGCGGCAGGACTCTCTGGATTCTACGGTGTGGCTCTTGCAGGAATTGGAATGCTTTCCATTACAGGAATTACGGTCTCCGTGGATGCCTATGGACCTGTGGCAGATAACGCCGGTGGTATTGCGGAGATGGCAGGATTGCCGAGTGAGGTCAGGGCAATTACCGATGAGCTCGATGCCGCCGGTAATACAACTGCCGCAATCGGTAAAGGATTTGCAATTGGCTCTGCGGCACTGACAGCTCTTGCTCTCTTTGCTGCATTCTCCCAGAATGCTCAGCATGTCCTGCATGTCTCAAGATTTGTACTCGATATTCTTGATGCCCGTGTAATTACGGGAATCTTTATTGGCGCAGTGATTCCTTTCTACTTCTCTGCCGCAGTGATGAAGGCAGTGGGAAGAACAGCCCAGTATGTGGTTGAAGAGGTTCGCCGTCAGTGGAGAGAAATCCCTGGACTTCTCGAGGGTAAGAAAGGCGTGAAGGCTGATTATGCGAGGATTGTGGATATTACCACAGGTGGAGCATTGAAAGAGATGATCACTCCTGGTGTAGTTGCCTTCTTTACACCTTTGATTGTTGGATTTATCCTCGGTCTTGAGTCGCTTGGTGGATTCCTTGCCGGTTCCCTCGCAGTGGGTGTACCACTTGCAATTTTTATGGCAAATGCAGGGGCTGCATGGGACAATGCGAAGAAGTGGATTGAGGCTGGAAACCGTGGTGGAAAGGGTTCAAATGCTCACAAGGCTTCAGTTGAGGGAGACACGGTGGGAGACCCGTTCAAAGATACAGCCGGTCCTTCACTCAATATCTTGCTGAAACTGATGGCGATTGTATCATTGGTTTTTGCACCGTTTATTGTGTGGTTGAGAGGAATAGTATTTTAGGATTTTGTGCTGGGGCGGAGGCGCGAAGCGCCTCCGCCCCTAAACTTGAAAATTATCAGCACTTAAAATAATATAAGAACCCAATCAGAAGACGCCTCCACAAGCGCAGGCGTCCCTGATTAAAACAAAAAAATCAGGCCCAAGGAGGTAAAATGAGGAAGAGAAGCTATGAAATGATGGTCATAATTGACCCGGATATACCAGATGAAGAGATTGGTAACACAATCAACACACTCAAAAATATCATCGAGGAAAATGGTGGAGAGCTGGAAAAGATTGACGAATGGGGTAAAAGACAGCTTGCCTACCCGATAAATAAAAAGAATGAAGGTTATTACGCCGTGTATTATTTCACCGGCGAGCCTTCCCTACCAGATGCCCTTCGTAAAGAGTTTAGATTCAATAAAAACCTCATGAGGGGCATGATAATCAAGAGGGGTGAAGTTAAATAATGGCTGACATTAAAGTCCCAAGTATCAACCTTGTAATCCTTTCAGGACGTTTGACTGCCAATCCCGAATTAAGATACACACCGAGCGGTCGCGCAGTGTGTAAATTCGGACTGGCAGTCTCCAGAAACTTCAAAAATCAGGCAGGAGAATGGCAGGAAGACACACTTTTCATCAACGTGACTGCCTGGGGTGCACTGGCGGAACGTATTAACGATAAACTCACAAAAGGAAGTCCCGTTGTGGTTGAGGGAAGACTTCAATCAAGAACATGGGAAGACAGCATGGGTCAGAAGAGGAAAACCATTGAGGTGATCGCGAGAACTGTTCAGATGTTAGAAAAGATGGGCGTCCAGGGTGAAACTTACGAGCCAATATCTGATGAGATTCCACCTGAGACTCAACCCAACGAGGACGACTTACCCTTTTAAAGGAGGTGCTTTACCATGGCAAAAAACAAGATTAGAAAAAATAGCTGTGAATTTTGCAGAGAAGGAATCAAAGAGATTGATTACAAGGACGTTGAGAGATTAAGAAAATACCTCACAGCAAGAGGTAAGATTCTCTCGCGCAGAACCACAGGCACATGTGCCTATCATCAGCGTCAGCTTTCACGTGCTATCAAAAGGGCAAGAATAATGGCTCTTCTGCCGTTTGTCGAAGCCTATTACATCTAAATGGAGTGGAGATATGAAAGTAATTCTCAGAGAAGACGTGGATAGAGTTGGTAAAAGAGGAGATGTGGTCAACGTTTCAGATGGATTTGCAAGGAATTACCTGATCCCGAAGAAACTTGCAATCCCGGCTACACCGTCCAATATCAAGGCTTTTGAGAACGAGCAGAAACTCCTTACGATGAAAGCGGAGAGAGCGAAAAGGAAGGCGGAAAAACTTGCAAACAAAATCAAAAATACTTCCCTAACCATCGAGGTAAAAACTGGTGAGGAAGACAAGCTATTTGGTGCGGTAAGCTCAGTTGACATTCTCTCAGCCCTGAGAAAGAAAGGCATAACTGAGGTGGAGAAAGGAATGATTAAACTTGAAGAGCCTATTAAGTCACTTGGAACCCATTATGTGCCAATTAAACTTCATCCTGAGGTCGAAGTCGAGCTAAAGGTTGAAGTTAAGAAAAAATAGGAGGTTTTAGCATGGCACTTGAAAAAGAAGACAAACAAAAAATTATCAAGGAATGGCAGAGATTTGAGGGGGATACAGGTTCACCTGAGGTTCAGATCGCTCTTCTGACAGAAAGAATTAAACAGATTACAGAGCACCTTAAAAAACACCGCAAAGATGTCCATTCAAGGTATGGACTAATCAAACTGGTTGGAAAGAGGAAGAGACTGCTCAGGTATTTGAAGAGAGAGAATTTCGTGAAGTATCAGGAAGTTCTCAAGAAACTGGGGATAAGAGGTTAAAATGGAGAAGATTGTAGAAACTGAGATAGGGGGGCGGAAATTAGAGATAAGGACAGGTAAGGTCGCAAGACAGGCTGATGCGGCCGTTATGGTTCAATACGGCGATACAGTGGTCCTGGTTACCGCTGTATCCAAACCTTCAGAGGAAAAGAGAGATTTTTTACCACTGCTTGTGGAGTACCGCGAGCAGTCCTACGCTGCAGGTAAAATTCCTGGTGGTTACTTTAAAAGAGAGGGAAAGCCAAGAGAGAGGGAAATTCTTTATTCCCGGGCTATAGACCGCTCCCTTCGCCCAAGATTCCCCAAAGGAATGATGGATGAGGTGGAGATAATCGCCTATCTGCTCTCCTACGATATGGAGAACGAGGGGCATCTGCTCGGTATTATCGGGGCAAGTGCCGCTCTTTCCATCTCACCTATTCCATTTGTAGGCCCCATCGGAGCGGTCAGAGTTGGGTATATCAATGATGAATTTGTCATTAACCCCACAAATACCCAGCTGAACGATAGCCTCTTTGACCTTCTCCTTGTGGGCTCTGATGGCGAAGTCCACATGATAGAGTTTGAAGGGAAAGAGGTGGAAGAGGACCTGCTTTTGAAGGCCATTGAGTTTGCCCAGCCTTACATTGATCAGGTGATTGATGTTCAGAAGGAGCTGATGGAGCTTGTGCCTGTAGAAAAGAGGGAGCCAACGGTCTTGCCTATACCCGATGAGATGAAGAACCGAATTAGAGAGCAGTTTGGAGAATTAATCAACAATGCAATGAGAATTGCACACAAGAAGACGCGGCAGGAGACACTTTCTTCAATTCACAAGCAGGTTCAGGAGGCACTGGCTGATGAATTTCCCGACAGCAAGGTCGAGATAGAGAGTGCACTTTACGAGATAGAACGAGAGACCATGCGCCGCATGGTGCTTGAAGAGGGCGCTCGTATTGACGGTAGAAAGTTTGATGAAATAAGACCCCTCTCGGCGGAGATTGGAATTTTGCCTCGAACTCACGGGTCTGCACTTTTCAGAAGGGGCGAGACCCAGGCACTGGTGGTCACAACCCTTGGAACCTCAGAAGATGTTCAGCGTCTCTCTGAGCTTGAACCTGAAGAAGAAAAACGCTTCATGCTACACTATAATTTCCCTCCATTTTCAGTGGGGGAGATTAAACCTTTAAGAGGTCCGGGAAGACGTGAAATAGGTCATGGTGCACTGGCTGAGAAGGCAGTGGCCAATTTAATCCCGCCAGAGGATGAATTTCCCTATACAATAAGGGTAGTTTCAGACATTCTTGAATCCAACGGTTCCACATCCATGGCAACTGTCTGCGGCGCATCACTTTCACTGATGGATGCAGGAGTGCCTCTTAAAACCTCTGTGGCTGGAATTTCCATCGGACTTGTGAAAGGTGAGGATAAGTATGAATTGCTCACAGACATCATCGGAGCTGAAGACCATTACGGAGATATGGATTTCAAGGTAGCAGGCACACGGAATGGAATTACTGCTATACAGCTCGACCTGAAGATCAAAGGCATAGGTCTTGATATAATCAAAAATACTTTCGAGCGCGCGAAAAAGGCGAGACACTTCATTCTTGATGTAATGGACGCCACAATAAGTTCACCAAGAAAAGAACTCTCCAAATATGCACCAAAGGTAGCCGCTATCTGGATTCCACGTGAGAAGATCGGAGAAGTCATCGGCCCTGGTGGAAGAACTATCAGGAAGATTCAGGAAGATACGGATACGAGGATTGAAATCGAGGACACAACAGGCAAAGTCCTGATCTCCGGTCAGAATCTACAGGGAGTTGAGGAAGCAAAGAAGAGGATTGGTGAGCTTGTTCAGGAAGTTGAGGTGGGCACAGTTTATCTTGGCAAGGTTACAAAGATCGCCCCATTTGGCGCATTTGTTGAAATTCTTCCCGGAAAGGAAGGACTGGTTCATATCTCAGAGCTTGCCAATACAAGGGTTAAAAAGGTTGAGGATGTCCTCAAGGTTGGTGATAAGGTCCTCGTTAAGGTCATTGATATTGACGAGCTTGGAAGGATAAAGCTTTCGCGTAAAGCCGCACTTCAGGGCGGAGTTAAGAAGATTAAAAAGGACTGAACGTGTCCTGGCGTTACCCACTCTTTGACCTCGATTACGGCGAAGAGGAAAAGCGCGCAGTAATCGAGGTCATAAACTCAGGGTGGATAACCCAGGGACCAAAAACGGAAGAGTACGAAGAAAAGCTCGCTCAGTATTTCGGCGTCGATTACGCC
>JALXCE010000182.1:0-16671 GCA_026991055.1 Caldifarciminota bacterium
AAACTGTGGTTAACGCCATCGAGGATGTTGGTTACGAAGTTGAAGGGATCGAGGAATTAAATTAGAGGAGGAATTTTCATGCTTGAATACAGCGAGAAAGTAATGCAGGAATTTTTGAATCCCAAAAATATGGGCAAAATAGACGGGGCTGATGGAATTGGAAAGGTTGGAAATCCTGTTTGTGGAGATGTGATGTGGATATACATAAAGGTCGAAGATGACAGGATTGTAGATGTGAAATTCCAGACCTTTGGATGTGTTGCGGCTATCGCCACCTCATCAAAGGTTACACAGCTTGTAAAGGGGAAAACCGTTGAGGAGGTTCTGAAGATAACAAACAAGGCTGTTGCAGAAGCCCTTGATGGGTTACCCCCGATAAAGATGCACTGCTCTTTACTTGCCGAGGAAGGAATAAAGGCAGCTATTGAAGATTATATGAAAAGGCACGGTAAAAAGGGGATAGGCAACCACGAAAAACAGGGCCAGAACTAACAGGTAACCTTCCTTTTTGAAGTGGTGCCGCGCGCGTGCGGCACCACTTCAAAAAGTCATCTATCATGCTAAAGCTTATGGAAACCACAACAGTTTTGAAAAACAATTAGGCCTTCAAAAATCTTACAATCAAATATGCGAATCAATGGAGTTGAAAGACAATTTCCATTACCACGCACGATATGTGTGGTACCGAAGACGTATTGAGTCTGCTTAACACGAGTTAAATCTTTCAACCACTATAAGTTCACATCTTTCATTTTGATACTTTGATCTTAGATATGAGGGTTAATGCCCTAATAAAGTCAGCAAATCCTTGGAAGTTTTTCACCGATAAGTTTGTGTAGAATTCTCCTTGCACCATAAGGATTCCTGACCACCACAACTCCGGGATGCTCGTCTGTAACCCTTCCAATAATCGATGCATTTTGCCCATAAAGATGTTGTCTTAGAGTGTTTACGGCCTCCGGTGCATGATTTTCTGAAACGACCACAATCATACACCCCTCGTTTGCCACCTCAAGTGGGTCAATGCCGAGGAGTTCAGAAAGTCCACGGACCTCCTCACTTATGGGGACTTTTTCCTCTTCGATGTCTATCCCGAAGTTTCTCCCATCAACGATTTCGTTTAGCGTTTGCGCAAGGCCTCCTCGTGTGGGGTCTCTCATGAATTTAACAGGAATGCTATCAAGGAGATTTTTGATAAGGGGCCAGAGGGGTTTTGTGTCACTTTTGATGGTGGAAGTAAGGTTGAGGCGGTGGGAGAGCACGGCGAAGCCGTGCTCTCCCACCGCCCCCGTCACTATCACTACATCCCCTGACTCAACTTCATCAAGCCCCGGTATCTCCCTGTAAATCCTCCCAATTCCAGTTGAATTTATAAATAATCCCGGCCTCTCCGGGTCTCGAGCCTCCACCACTTTTGTGTCTGCTGAAATAACCGATATCCCGACCTCCTCAATGCGTTTTTTCATAGACGAGAGAATCTCCTCGAGTGCACTGGAATCAAACCCTTCCTCAATGATAAATCCAAGGGTGAAATAGAGAGGTTGAGCCCCCATTGACGCAAGGTCATTTACAGTCCCGCATATTGAAAGGTCACCAATATTGCCCCCGGGAAAGAAAACAGGATTGACAACAAATGAATCCGTTGAAACAACGTAATTTTTATCAAAAATTCCACCATCATCCATCCGGGAGAGTTCATCCGACGAAATGTATTTGCTAAAGATCCTGCGAATCAGTTCCTCTGTTTTCTTTCCACCACTTCCGTGTGTTAACCTGATTTTCAAGATTTCTTCTCCCTGCATCCAGGCTCGAAATAAAGTTTATTTTTTATCAAAAGGTCAGTATCCTGAAGGATCTCATCCACTCCACCGTCAGCGACAACTATTCCACTATTGAGAACCACAACTTTATCAACAAGATTGGGAAGCAAGTCAATTTCATGCGTTGCTATCAGAACCGATTTCGGCATATCGCAGATAATTTTCATAATCTCCAGCCTCGATGCCGGGTCAAGTCCAATCAATGGTTCATCTAAAAGGTACAGTTCAGGACCCATGGCAAAAACAGTGGCAATAGAAACCTTCTTTTTCTCTCCTTCGCTCAAATGGTGAGGTGACCTTTTCTCATAACCAATGAGGCCCGTTGATGAGAGCGCCTTTTTTACACGAGATAAGACTTTTTCTCTTTTCAACCCCTGATTGAGGGGACCGAAGGCCACATCATCAAATACAGTGGGCATAAACAACTGAACATCCGGGTTCTGGAAAACGATTCCGATTTCTTCTGGTGAAATACCATAATATAAAATCTCTCCTTCAAAATCTATGAGGCCTTTTATAGCCATTAATAGAGTCGATTTTCCGGCACCGTTTGGGCCCACAATACCGATTTTCTCACCTCGATAGATGGTGAGATTCACATGCTTCAGTGCCACAACCTCTTCAAACCTCACGCTCAGGTTTTTAATTTCGATCAGCTTTTCCATAGCAGCACCATAAAAATCATGGTTACAAGCGTTGCAGCAACATCAATTTGAGAATACCTCGTATAATTTAACGTTCTAATCCTGCCTTCAAATCCCCTTGCCTTCATTGATAGATAAATTTTCCTGCTCCTTTCGAGCGAACGCAGAAGTGTGGATGAGACTATGTAAGACCACACCTTCAGGTTTAATCTGCCCCTGGACGATGCCGCGATTTTTGCCCGCATAAATTCATCGTAAATAATGAAAGAATACCTGTAAATGAAACCCAAAAGGGATACAATGAGCGATGGGACCCTGAATTTTTCGAGTGCCTTCAAAATTTCAGAATACGGGGTAGTTGTTATGAGTAGCTGTAATATTGAGACCGAGAAAATGGACCTCACAATAAGGGTTATGAATCTGTCAAAAGATTCTCGGTAAATTTCGAGAGGACCAAAGGAGAAGATTTTTTCACCACCTTGCTGAAATAGAATTGAAATTCCTGCAAGGAGAATGAATGGAAGCAGGATTATGATGTTTCTTAAAAAATATTTGGCCGGTATGTGGGAAATAGCAATCAGAAGAGTTAAAAATACAAGACACAGCAGGAGTTTTTCTGTCTCGAGGGAAAAGAGGAGCACGATGGAGAGGATGAGGATGAAGCTCGTTATGAGTTTCACAGAAACATTTATGGAATGAATTGGGGAGTTTATGGAGCTGTAGTGATCTATAAAATGATGCTTCATTTTTTACGCGAAATAAGCTTGAATAGACCGACAACGGAGAGAAAAACGATACCTGTGCCTATGAGTCCGGCAAAGGATGTTGCAAGTCGGTCGTTATTGAGAATTTTCACCTGATAGTCTTTGAAAGGAGCGTCAAACAACACCTTTTCTTTGAGGTTATACTTGATAGCCACCTTTTCAAGTCCGTCAGGTAACGAGGATGCATACGGTGAAAGCATGAAACCAACGATGAAAGAAAGGATCAGTCCCACAAACACCAATTTCTTCACTTGAATTCCTCTCCTAATTTTTTGAGGCCAGGGTCAAGCTTATAGAGAGCTACGAGAACGGAGAGAGTTATGAGCCCCTCACCGATACCGATTAGAGAATGGACAGAAACCATGGCCGGTAATGCAACTTTTAGCGGTATAGTCCTGGACAGGGAAAGTTCAACAGCACACAGGGCTGCGGAAGCCACTATGGATAGCCATGCGGAAATAAAAATGGCCAATCTGTGGTCCCATTTTTTCAACGCTTTGTAAATTAAAATCCCCACAATTGGAGCAACAATACCCATGTTCAGGATGTTTGCTCCAAGAGAGGTGATTCCCCCATCGGCAAAGAGCAGAACCTGTGATATGAGGATAGTGGCCATTATTATGGAAGCCGCGAAGGGGCCGAAGAGTATGGCAAGTAATGCCCCGCCGACAAGATGTCCACTTGTTCCACCAGCAACGGGGAAATTGATCATCTGAGCAGCAAAAATAAATGCCCCAAGTACACCCATGACAGGGATGGTTTTCTCATCATGCTTCACCCTTTTAACTGAATAGGTGAGCCATGAGACAGAGATTACATAAGTAGTAGCTGCGACCTCACCAGAAAGGAACCCATCTGGAATATGCATATCGAAAGTTTAACTCATTGATTCACCTATGTCAAATAATTGTATGTTGAATAAATACAAATGTGCCGAGAAATGTTTTTGGGAGGATATTCATCTCCCTAATCCCTCTTTCCAGAGTAAGAAGTGGGAAGTTTCGCCAAATCGGGCCTCCTACACATTTTTAAGTTGGATAGGGCGTTAGTTCGAGAAAGTTCGCGAATCAAAAAATTTTATCATCTATAACAGAAACTCCCTTTCCCTGTGTAAATCCTCACGAGGAGAGGATTGCGGGAAGGGGTTACCCCTAAAATCTATCTATCGAAAAAACACCCGTCCCTCTCTTCCTTTTCACGGGAAAGCCTGGCTGGATATGGATTGTATTTTGTTAAATTTCAAACATAAAGCCCTATTCCATAATTTTGTCATGCTTGTTTTAAACGCGAGGAAGGAAGTTTCATCGTGTATTTTAGAACCCAAAGGCAAAGCCCGCTGGGGGGTATGCAAAGTTCCCGAGCAAAGCCTGTTGGGGGAGTGTTTGGTCCATGGAAAGGGGGCGAGGAATTTCTCTTTCAGACGAATTCCCTCGGAAGAAAAATATCCTTGATAAAGGTCACTAAATTAATTGCATTTGAAATGATGTATTAAGCATTTGATTTAAAATTAATTTGATTTGTAAATCATCCAATTTAAAACTTGACAATTTTACATCAATGCTTATACTAAGCTTGAAGTCTATGCGCATAGTTGAATAAAAAGGAGGTTGTCATGAATAGGTTCGGTTATGTCCCTGGACTTTCCGAAGAAATAACCAGGAGGGATTTTATTAAACTCCTGACCATCGCTGCGGCTACAATGGGTCTTCCAGTTGGCTTTGTTAAAAAACTTGAAGCTGCAGTTAAATCACCCACAAGGCCTCCCGTTATCTGGCTTCATTTCCAGGAATGCACTGGATGTACAGAATCTCTTTTAAGAACATCAAATCCTGCATTTGCAAAGCTTATTCTCGACATAATCTCTCTTGATTATCACGAAACCATTATGGCAGCTGCCGGGAGCCAGGCCGAAGAGGTTTTACAGCACATGATAAATAAGCATGCAGGGAAATTCATCTGTGTTGTTGAAGGCTCAATACCCACGAAAGATGGTGGAATTTACTGTCAGATTGGTGGCAAAAAAGCTGTGGATATCATGAAAGAGGTTGCTCAAAAGGCAAGTGCTATTGTTGCCATTGGAAATTGTGCATCCTTTGGTGGGGTCCAGTCAGTAGAGCCCAATCCAACAGGTGCAGTGGGAGTGATGGAAGTCATTAAAGATAAGCCTCTCATCAATGTCCCCGGATGTCCACCAAATCCATATAACATTCTTTCCACTCTACTGTATGTTCTGACATTCAAGAAAATTCCCGAACTTGATGAGTACAGAAGACCCAAATTTGCATATGGTAGAAGGATTCATGACCATTGTCCAAGAAGGGCTCACTTCGATGCCGGTAGGTTTGTAGAACACTATGGAGATAAAGGTCACAGACTCGGATGGTGCCTTTATAAAATGGGATGTAAAGGGCCTGTGACTTATGCCAATTGTCCAACCACCCAGTTTAACGATGTTGGAGTATGGCCGATTGGCATTGGTCATCCCTGCATTGGATGCACACAGCCGAAGGTAGGATTCCATCTACCGGTCAAATTAAAAGTTAAACCCCAGGAAGTAGTGCCTCCAGAGCAGTTCCCTCCTATTACTGTGAAAGAGGGTAAAGCGACGATTGCCGGGGTAGCAGCAGTTTCTGCTGCACTCGGAGCAGCGGCTGGAGCAGCAGGTGTTATTGCCTCCAGGTTACCTGATAAGGAGGAGCGGAACCATGAAGGAAAAACCAAAGAATCCTGACCGGAGAGAGTTCCTTAAAAAGGGCATGGCAGCTGCAGTAGGTGCAGCCCTTTTCCCGGGAGCAGTTCTTGCATCTGAAGAGGAAAATTCGGAAGAGTGGTATTCCATGCTCTATGATTCCACTAAGTGCATAGGATGTAAATCATGTTCAGTTGCTTGTAAAAGAGTGAATCACCTTCCTCCAGAATTAGAAAAGGACGGCATACACGATGACGCTATCGATTTATCGGCTAAAACCAAGACAATCATCAAACTTTATAAGTCCGATGACGGCAGAAGTGCATTTGTGAAAAGACAATGCATGCATTGCCTTGATCCTGCATGTGTTTCCGCTTGCCCTGTTAGTGCCATGCGAAAAGACAGGACAACCGGTATCGTTTACTGGAATGGGAACAGATGTATCGGTTGTCGCTACTGCATGGTTGCCTGTCCATTTGAGGTGCCAAAATTTGAATGGGATAAACCAATCCCTCATATAGTCAAGTGTGATCTATGTAAAGACACTTATTTGAAGGAAAAGGGAATCACAGCATGTGCCGATGTATGCCCAACCGGTGCAATTATTTTTGGGAAAAGGGGAGACCTTTTAATCGAGGCTAAAATGCGCATAAAGAAAAATCCTGAACGATATAACCCTGTAATTTATGGAGAATACGACGGCGGTGGCACTTCGGTCATGTATCTTGCTTCCAAAGGTGTATCATTTCAGGAGCTTGGGTTCCCCAGGCTTGAGAAATCGCCCGCTGAAATTTCTGAATCCATACAGCACGGTATCTACGAATCTCTTGTTCCACCATTCCTTGCCCTGGGAGCACTTTATTTCCTTTTAAAGCCCGAAAAAAAGGAGGGCAAAAATGATTCAGGAAAGTAAATACGAAGTCGTTCGTGGAAAAGTCATCACCAGGACATTCCTTATGTTTACTTTTTTCTTCCTCCTCTCATTGATCCTGCTTGCTGTACGATTCACGAAAGGTCTTGGAGCTGTCACCAATCTTTCTGACGGATATCCATGGGGAATCTGGATTGCGTATGATGTAGTGGTGGGCTCGGCTCTGGGATGCGGAGGCTATGCCCTTGCAATTTTGATCTATATTTTGAACAAACGGGAATTTTCTCCTCTAATGAGAAGTGCACTTCTCACAAGTGCCCTGGGATACACAATGGCAGGCTTTGCTGTGATCATCGACCTTGGAAGATACTGGAATGTCTATGGATTTGCCCTTCCCAACCGCTGGAATCTTTCATCTGTGCTCTTTGAAGTCGCCGTTTGCATCATGACCTACACCCTTATTCTCTGGATTGAGTTGACGCCAGTGATAGCAGAAAAGACGGGATGGAATCGGAAAAAGCTTGAAAAAATCGTTATGGTAGCCGCAGTTATCGGTCTTATTCTCCCTACAATGCACCAGTCGTCCCTCGGGTCAATACAAATTATATCCCTTAAAAAGCTCAACCCACTCTGGCACTCTGGATTTCTACCGTTGTTTTTCCTATCATCAGTAATTCTAATGGGGTATGCAGTTGCCTCCGCTGAATCACTCCTTTCTTCTCTGTATTTCAAGCGCCCATTCGAAATGAATCTCCTGAAAAAACTTTCTATATACATGGTGTACATCGGTTTTGGCTGGATTATTCTCAGATTCATCGAGCTGATTTTCTGGGGAAAAATTAGCCTTGTATTCACTCAGGGATTTTATTCATTCATGTTTTGGCTTGAGGTCGCCCTCTTCTTTATTCCATCGTACATGCTCTGGAAGTATCGAAGCCAGTTAAGCCCACGAAAAATCTTCGTCTTTTCCATCATCTATCTTTTTGCAGGTGCCATTTATAGATTCAACGTTTACCTCATTGGCTGGAATCCCGGTAGCAATTGGGTTTACTTCCCATCGATGAGTGAAACTTTAATAACCATTGGAATTGTGTCCTTTGAATTCATGATTTACCTGATTTTTGTAAAAACTTTTCCTGTTTTGCCGGCAAAGGAGGTCTAAATTATGGCAACAAGGTTAAGAATTGACCCTGTTACAAGAATTGAAGGTCATCTCAGGGTCGAAGTAGAAGTTGAAAATGGATATGTTAGAAATGCATGGTCCTCCTCACAGATGTGGAGGGGGATTGAAGTCATTTTAAGAAAAAGGGAACCTGAAGATGCCTGGACAATAACACAGCGTATTTGCGGTGTGTGTACCACCGTTCACGCTATTGCATCAGTAAGGGCTGTGGAAGATGCCCTCAACCTCGAGGTCCCGCTCAATGCGCAATACATAAGGAATATCATAATTGGAACACACGCAATTCACGACCACATTGTCCATTTTTATCATCTATCTGCCCTCGACTGGGTGGATGTTGTATCTGCATTAAAAGCTGATCCAGTCAAGACGGCCAAAATTGCCCAGAGTCTCTCGAATTGGCCCTATAATGGAGTTTCGGATTTTAAGGCTGTGAAAGACCGGCTAAATAAATTCGTTGCAAGTGGCCAGCTTGGGCCCTTTGCCAATGGATACTGGGGTCACCCTGCCATGAAACTTCCACCTGAAATCAACCTGCTTGCTGTCACACATTATCTACAGGCACTGGAATATCAAAGACATGCCGATTCTGCCTGTGCTATTGTGGGAGGTAAAAACCCGCACATCCAGAACCTTGCCATAGGAGGAGTGGCAAATCCAATAAATCTAAACAATCAGGCAACTCTGAATATGGAAAAACTCATGAAGCTAAAATTCCTCATGGAGAAAGCGGTGAAGTTCGTCAAAGAGGTTTATCTGCCTGACGCAATAGCACTGATGTCGCTTTATCCCGAATGGTTCAGCTACGGCAAAGGTGTTGACAACTATCTCGCTGTTCCTGATTTTCCGCTTGATACGAAGGGTGAGAAATTTGACCTGCCCGGAGGCACAATATTCAACGGTGACCTCAATAACGTTACACCTATAAAATCTTTCAAAGACCCGTACTTCAGGGATAATGTAAGGGAAAGCATTTATCACTCCTGGTATGACGGTGACTGGATGAAGCATCCATGGGATGAGGAGACTGTGCCAAATTATACCGGATACGACACAAACAAAAAGTATTCCTGGACAAAGGCACCGCGATTTGTGCATGATGAAAAGGTCTATCCCATGCAGGTGGGACCTTTGGCCCAGGTGCTTGTCGGATATGCCCTGAATCACAAATTGATTAAGGAATACGTTGACTCTGCCCTTGAAAAGGCAAGCTCCATAAGTGGCGCGAAGTTAACTGTCCATCATCTCAAATCCACGGCAGGTCGTCATCTTGCGAGGGCTATTCGCACTGCCGTTATTGCTGACATTGTTCAGAAACACTGGCAGTTGCTGGTGGATAACATAGCCAAAGGAGACACAGAGATTTGGAACGAGTATCACTATCCTGCAGGTGCTATTAAGGGTGTTGGGTTCCATGAGGCTCCGCGCGGCACCCTCTCCCACTGGGTGGTTATTGAAAACGGAAGGATAAAGAACTACCAGGCAGTGGTTCCGTCAACCTGGAATTCAGGGCCGAGAGATCACAAGGGTCGCAGAGGGCCTTATGAGGAATCGTTGATCGGGAATCCAGTTGCGGAGGTAAAAAGACCTCTTGAGATTTTGAGAACACTTCATTCCTTTGATCCGTGTATTGCATGTGCTGTCCATGTCTTTGATAATGAGAAGAAGGATTCTGTGGAGGTGAGAGTTTTGTAGGTTGAAATGAGGGGGGAGGGGCGCCTTCGGCGCCCCTCCCCCCTCATTATCCCCATCATGATTGGCATAATCGGAATCGGTAATATTCTCATCAAAGATGACGGAGTCGGCATCCAAACTGTTCGAAGACTTGATAAAAACTTCAGGTTCCCTGAAAACGTTCAAATCATCGACGGTGGCACCCTCAGCTTTTCCATCCCACTTCATCAGTTTGAAAAAATCATAGTCATCGATGCCTACAGAGATTCCACTAAAAAACCCGGAGAAATCGTAGTGCTGAACCGGGAAGAAATAATGAACGGTGGTATCAAGCAAAAAGTGACATCCCACGACATAAATCTGTTTGAATACCTTTATCTCCTCGACCTCAGAGGAGAGGCACCAGAGGATGTGTTTTTTGTGGGTATCGTGCCTCAGGATATAGAGTCTTCAGGGATTGGTCTTACTGAAACAGTCGAAAAGGTTTTGCCCGAGGTGGAAAGGATAATTATTAAAAAGTTGAAATCGTGGGGGATCAGTGTTGATGCACGAGCTTAGCGTGACTCAAAGTCTCATTGATTTGATTCTTGAAGAGGTAGAGCAGCGTTCCATAAAAAGTGTCAAAAAAGTGGGGATTTCGGTTGGAGTGTTCACAACATTTGAGCCCTACGCAATAAATTTTTACTTTGAAACTCTAAAGACAGAGTATCCCCCGCTCACAGATACGGTACTCGAAATTGAGCTAAAACCCGGAGTATGCAGGTGTCAGGAGTGCGGGAAAGATTTTGAAGTAAAAGAGACAGTCTCCAACCTCCCTCAATGCCCTCATTGTGGAAGCATTTTTGTTGAGATCAAGGAGGGCAGGGAGTTTTTAATAAACTATCTGGAGGTATGACATGCAGATTAAAATTCACAGAAGTGTTCTCGAAAAAAATGAGAATCAGGCAGAAATAAATCGGGAGTTATTTAAGAAACATAGAACACTTGCGGTAAATGTGATGGGAAGCCCCGGGTGTGGCAAAACCACGTTGATCGAATCTCTGATTAAGACACTGGGTGAAAAATACAGGATAGGTGTCATTGAAGGGGACTACGCGGGAACAGTTGATGCCGAAAAGCTTGCTGCCTATGGAATTCCCGTTGTTCAGCTTGATGTAAGCTCGTGCCATTTGAATGCAGATTTTGTGGCCACTGGACTGAGGGACATGCCTCTTGATAGGGTTGATATCCTCTTTATTGAAAACGTGGGCAATCTGATATGCCCTGCTGAGTTTGACATCGGAGACCTTCTAAAGATGGTCCTTTATTCTGTGCCCGAGGGGGATGACAAACCGCTGAAATACCCGCTTATGTTCTCTCTTGCCGATGCAGTTGTTGTGACCAAAACTGACCTTTTGCCGCATTTTCAATTTGATATTTCAAAGGTAAAAGAGTCGATTGCCCGGCTGAACAGCAAATTCCAGCTTTTTAAATTTTCGTCAAAGGATAGCGAGTCAATCCGACCAATTGCAGGATTTTTAGAGAAGGAATTCAGAAGGCTTGTGGGTGGCTCTCCTGAATTATGAGGAGGAAGTTTATTAAAATCTACGGAATTGTTCAGGGGGTGGGCTTTAGACCATTTGTTTACAGGATTGCGCGGAAATACGATATAAGGGGATATGTTCGAAACAATTCCAATTCGGTGGTTGTTGAGGCAGAGGGGGAGCCCGATTATCTTGAAAAATTCCTCAATTCTCTTTTAAATGACGCACCTCCAGCATCAAGAATTGACAGAATTGAGGTTAAAAACCTGCCCCCTGACGGCTTTAAAGAATTCAAAATCCTACGCTCTGATAGTGAGAAAGAAAAAGATCTGGTCATACCACCGGACATCGCAATTTGCGAGGATTGTAAGAGGGAGCTATTTGATCCTTCTGACAGGAGATATCTCTATCCCTTCATAAACTGCACAAATTGCGGCCCGAGGTACACCATCATACGAACAATTCCCTATGATCGGCCTGGAACGACCATGTCAGAGTTTCAGATGTGCTCGGAGTGTGAGGAGGAGTACCACAACCCCATGGACCGTCGTTTTCACGCTCAGCCGGTGGCATGCGCAAAATGTGGACCTCATGTGTGGATGGTTGACCAGTATGGAGATGTCCTAAAAGTTGATTTCAAACATTTAGCTGATTTATTGAGAAATGGAGCAATAATCGCAATAAAGGGACTTGGAGGTTTTCATTTCGCGTGTGATGCGGCCAACGATGAGGCCGTAAGAAGATTGAGAAAAATAAAGAACCGGCCCGCAAAGCCCTTTGCCCTGATGGTGCCTGATATTTCAGTTGCAAGAAAGATAGCCCACATTGACGAATCAGAGAAAAAACTCCTCAAGTCGTGGCAGGCACCAATTGTATTATTAAAAATCAAAGAAGATGCCCCCATATCACCTTTCGTTTGCAGCGGTCTTGATACTGTGGGAATTATGCTACCGTACACACCTCTACATCTGTTGATTTTGAATGAATTTGGTGGGCCACTTGTGATGACCAGTGGAAACGTTTCTGATTCTCCAATTGTTCACAGGAATGATGAGGTGCTTTCTCAGTTTAAAGGGAAGGTTGATTACTTCATCCTGCACAACAGGAAAATTCATGTAAGAATAGATGACTCGGTGGCACGGGTCGTGAGGGGAAAAACGCAGCTAATAAGAAGGGCAAGGGGATGTGTGCCACTTTACATTGACACCGGTGTGAAAAGACCGGGGACCATCTTAGGGCTTGGAGGATTACTCAAGAGCACATTTACTTTTCTAAAGAATGGAAAGGCTTACGTGAGCCAGTATTTTGGTGACCTGGACAACTATGACAATTTTATATATTACAGGAATACGCTGAAGCATTTTGAAAATGTCTTTGGATTCAGGCCGGATAGGGTTGCCTATGACCTTCATCCGGGATATCCTACCACTGACCTTGCAGATGAAATGGGACTGCCTGTTGTCAAAGTCCAGCACCATCTGGCTCATATTTTCAGTGTTATCGGTGAGAAACAACTCTACGGGAAAAGAATCCTCGGATTTTCCTTTGATGGAACAGGTTTCGGAGAGGACGGGAAAATCTGGGGTGGGGAAATTTTCCTGATAAACGATTCCAATGTCAGTAGAGTAGGGCATTTCTCGTACTTTCCTCTTCCCACAGGTGACTCTGCCATCAAAAATCCCTGGAAGCTCACTGCCGCATTTCTCTTAAATTTGACTGGAAAAGTTGAAGACAATCCGTGGTTTGAAGGGCTGAACGAGGATTTGAAGGAAAAGGCGGTGCAGTTTGTCGGGGTGATTAAAACTAATGAAATTTACACTTCCAGTGTCGGACGGCTTTTTGATGCCTTTGCCTCTTTACTTGGAATCCGTCAAAAAGTGGACTTTGAGGCACAGGCAGCAATGGAACTCGAAGCCATGGCCGATGCCGGTGAAGAGGGTTTTTATGATGTCAAAATTGATGAGAGAATAATCATAGATTCAATGGATTTCTTTGCGAAGGTTTACGAGGACTATCTAAAGGGGATGCCGCGAGAGAAGATTTCGGCAAGGATTCATAACACTTTTGTAAAAATCATTGAGAAAATCACGGGAATGTTCAGGGGAGAATTTGATTTCGTGGCAGTTTCGGGTGGTGTATTTCAAAACAGAAGGCTTCTTCAAGGTGTGATTGATTCAATGGGGGATAAAGTAGTATTTAATCAGGAAGTGCCACCTAATGATGGGGGTATATCACTTGGGCAGGCTGTTTATGCCGCCCTGAAGGAGGTTGAACCTGTTCGAAAAATTTCAAAACCTTTGATTTTTAATGAAAAATTTGGCCCAACTAATTCCTCCCCCCACGCACAAAGTGCTTGGGGGGAGGATAGGAGGGGAGATTTTTGAACAAACTTAAGGAGGTTTGATTTATGTGTCTTGGTGTTCCGATGAAGATTCTGTCAGTAAATCAGGAATTTGGCACTGCAGAGGCCGAGATTTCGGGATTCAGGCAGCAGATTAGAATTGACCTGCTTGAAGATGTTCGTGAGGGCGAATACGTGATTGTGCATGCAGGTTTTGCGATTCAGAAGATAAGCGAAGAGGATGCAAAGAGTACGCTGGAACTTTTAAAGGACATATTTTTCGATGATGAAATACCTGAGTGAATTCAGAGATAGTAAAGCAGTCAGAGGTCTTGTCGAGGAGATACATGCTATTCCACTGGATCGAAAAGTCAAAATCATGGAGGTCTGCGGCACTCATACCATGTCAATTCGGAAGTTTGGAATTCACAGGCTTGTGGAAGACGAAGTAGAGCTCATTTCTGGCCCCGGATGCCCTGTTTGTGTTACACCGGTCTCCTACATTGATCAGGCTATCATGCTTGCTGAAAGAGACGATGTTATAATTACAACCTTTGGGGATATGCTCCGGGTTCCGGGAACTGAAGGGTCCCTTGAAGATAGAGGTCGTGATGTAAGGGTTGTTTATTCACCCATTGAGTCCTTGAAGATTGCAGAGGAGAATCCTTCCAAAAAGGTGGTTTTTCTTGCTGTTGGATTTGAGACAACTGTGCCAACCATAGCAGCCACCATTTCTGAGGCACATCGAAGGGGAATTGATAATTTTTACATTCTGGAAGGGAACAAAATCATGCCTCCTGCAATGCGAGCCCTTTTAGATGATAGGAACATGCAAATCGATGGTTTTTTGCTCCCCGGGCATGTATGTACAGTGTCCGGGTATCTCCAGTACAGGTTCATTGCTGAAGAATACGGGAGAACCGCTGTGGTCTCAGGCTTTGAGCCGGTGGATATTTTGCTGGCAATTAGAGAAATTCTTCTTATGGTGAATAATGGGAAGCGTGAGATCAGGAATTTGTACCCGCGGGCAGTGAGACCTGAGGGGAATAGAAGGGCTATGGAACTGGTCAACAGGATTTTTAAAGAGGCCGATGTGGAATGGAGAGGTCTTGGTAACATCCCCGGAAGCGGGCTGGTTTTGAGGGAAGAATTTGAGCGTTTCCGGATTACACAGGTTATAGAGCTTCCGGAAATAAAGTCAAGGGAACATCCCCTCTGTCTGTGCGGTGAGGTATTGAAGGGAAAGGCAAAGCCTGAGGATTGTAAACTTTTTGGGAAGGGGTGTACACCAGAACATCCAATAGGTCCATGTATGGTTTCTTCAGAGGGAACCTGCGCCGCCCACTACCGCTACAGGTCTCACTAACAAGTAGATGAGCTTTTAAACATTGTATTTACAGGCTTTCCGGAAACAGTTATAATAACAGACCAACTTTCAATTCAAGGAGGTTAGTACTATGGCGGCAAGATGCTATATTTGCGGAAAAGGGCCAATTACCGGGCATCATGTGAGTCATGCTCATAACCTGACCAAAAGAAGATGGAAACCCAACCTTCACAGGGTAACCATTCTTGTTAATGGAAAGAAAAAGAGGGTGAGAGTCTGCACCAAGTGCCTGCGCAAAGTCCAGAAAGTAGTCTAAAATGGTTGAAATTCGGTCAGCGGAGAATGACCAGGAATTAAATCGAGTCTTTTACGTTCTTGATAGGGCGTTTAGACGCACAAAGGCAGATTATTTTATCCGAAGAACTACTATTGGTAAGAAAGACTACGATTTCTGGCAAACGCGGGTACTCGTGTTCAATGGTGAGATTGTCTCTACCATCGAGATTTTCCCGACTCTAATGTGGTTTGAGGGGAAGAAAATCAAAAACGCAGGGATTGGGTCAGTTGCTACTGACCCTGATTTTCAGGGGAAGGGATTTGGTATAAAAATCGTTGAAGATACAAACAGGTTTGCCAGGGAAAAGGGCTTTCATGTGGCAACCCTGTTTACGTCAATATTTGATTTTTACGCAAAGGCAGATTATTTCAAGGTCACGTACCCTTTTTACGAGGTGGGGAAAATTTTTAATGTTCCAGAGGATAGGGAAATAGTTACATTTAGGCCCTATTTTCTCACTGATATAGTGAAAATTCATGAGCAATACAACCGTGAGCTTATTGGACCTGTAGTGAAAGATGAAAGGGATTTCATTTTATCCTTCGCTTACTTGAGCGAGGATACTTATCTCTTTTTGGTCTCATTGAGAGAAGGGGTTCCAACGGGCTTTATCAGGGCAAGGGAATTTAAGAATACCATTGAAGTCCTTGAATTTGCATCACTTGAGCCTGATGCCGACCTTGCGATCTTTATTGATGAAATACGCAAGAGGGCTTTTTATCAAAGGGTTTTTATAAACCTATCTGATCATGAGAGGGAAAAGATAAAAAGTGTCGAGCTCAAGCCCCGTGGCCATTATTCCATGATGTTTGCATTGCTGGATGAATCGATGGGCTCAAGAGAGGAATTCATTGAAAAATTTAGCAGAAAAGGAAATTTCTGGCTTGCTGATCTTTATTGAAGGAGAGAATTATGGCTGAAGAAAAGGTTGTAAATGCAGTTGCTAAATGGGCAGGAGGAATGACATTTGTGGCGAAGGCAAATTCCGGGCATGCAGTGATCATGGATGCCAGTGAAGCCGAGGGTGGAGACGATTCTGCTGCAAGGCCGATGGAACTTCTTCTCATCTCATACGCTGGATGCACGGCAATGGACGTTATTGCTATTTTGAAGAAATTTGGTGTAGTTCCCGACTCTTTCAGGCTCGAGATTGCTGGAAAGCGCAGGGGAAGGCATCCGAAGTATTATAAGGAAGTTACGCTTAGATACATTCTTGAAGGGAAGAATATTCCAAGGGAGAAGGTAGAGAGGGCTGTTGAGCTATCGCAGACGAAATTTTGCTCTGCAACTCCTATGTTTAAGGCCCTTGCCGAGGTTAATTACGAAATAATAATCAATGAAGACTGAGAGAAGAATTATATGCGAGGAATTTCCCTCTCCCATCCTTCCTCTCGCACAAAGTGCGCGGGAGAGGAGAAAGGTGGGGGCCGCATTTTGACCTTGACAGGTTAAAAAAATGGAAATTATAATAGGTCATCCATTTGCCGAGGTGGCGGAA